>JAHJQU010000481.1 GCA_018819005.1 Pseudomonadota bacterium
AAAATGACTCCCGACGAGGTTAAAGCTCTTGATAAAAAGCTTGCCGATGCCCTTACCCTTTATTACGACAGGGAATTTGCAAGAGCTCTTCCGATTTTCCAGGAAATTGCAAGCAAAGCTGAAACCATGGATATCATGTTCTGGATCGGCACAAGCGCAATGAAGACAGGAGAGAAGGAGCTTGCAGTTGCAAAATTTAAAAAAATGCTTTCAATAAACCCGAAATTATACAGGGTAAGGCTTGAACTTGCCGCGACCTATTTTTCAATGGGACGCTATGAAGAGGCTAAAAAGGAGCTTGAAATTGTAAAAGCAGCATCTCCGCCTAAGGCTGTTCTGGATAACATGGCAAAATTGACGGCAGCGATTGACGAAAGATCCCGGAAAATATCCTGGAACCTGAGATTAGCCCAGGGCGTCATGTGGGATGACAATATAAATTCAGGCCCTGAACTTGATACATACCAAGTTCTGGGAGGAACCCTGACTCCCACTAAGATGACTGCCGAGCTGAAAGATGAAGCGTCGATATCGAGTGTTGCAGGAAATCTTCTTTTTGACCTGGGAGATTCAAAAGGGCTTATGTGGAATACCGCCCTGTCATTTTATAACAAGGCACATTTTGATTACAGCCAGTTTAATTTCTTATCAGTTGATGTCAGCACCGGACCCTGGTGGGTTGGACGCAGGGATATTTTCAAAATTCCGTGGGATATACCGAAAGGGAATACGGAAGCGACCGCCTTTCATACACTTTACATGCCGACCCGGAGTATGAACATCATTTCTGCCAGTATTTCAGTTTAAAAGGGCTCTATTCTTACAGTACTGAAAATTTTTACTTTACCGGCAGATCGGGGCTGGATAACGACAGATACCGTTTTGAGCTTACCCCGATTTTATCTTGATAATCGCAGGCATGTATTCTCCATTTCAGCGGGCTATGACAATATGGACGCTGATGATGACAGAAACACCTACGATGGGCCATACTTAAGTTTGTCATATTTTACACGGTTTCCGACCAAAACGGAACTCTTTCTGCAATATCAGTGGGCCAAGAAAGATTTTGAAGACAAACCCACTCTTTATAACCTGTATCGCGAAGATGAGCGTAATGGCATAACCGCAGTGGTGAGCCAGGGATTCTTAAAGTATTTTTACACCTCGTTTGCATTTGCTTACACCGATAATGATTCAAATGCCGAAATTTTTGATTATAAACGCACAACATATACTTTAAGTTTGGGCTGCCGTTTTTAATCAATTTTATTATCTGTTTTCTATCTGTTTTCTATCTGTTTTTAGATCGGGGAGGAACACATGAAAAAATATTTCTTTATTTCACTGATTGCGGTTTTGTTTTTGCTTGGATGGGTTGTTCTGTCCGTGGCTGATACCGGAAGTCCGCGTGGAAAATCGGCAGCCGCGAGTCTTCTTCCTGACGAACTTAAATCAATGAAAATTGACGATTTTTTTGTTGAATCGAAAACAATCCCTGTCGGATCAATTCAGAATGCGACAGGACATGTAGTCGTGGTTCATAAGGATACAAACATGGCTTATTTTGCAACGACTGGTGACTCCGTTTATCAGCAGGATGTTTTTTACACTCTGAAGGATTCGAGATGCCGCATCAAGTTTTCCACGGAAGATATTATAACAATGGGTGAAAACAGCAAGGTAGTTGCTGATGAAATAGTTGACGATCTGGTTTCGAAAAAGAAAAGTTCAGTTATCAGCATGCTTAAGGGCAAGGCCATGTTTTATGTGGTGCGTCTCTTTAAGTACAAAACCGTTTCTGCATCTGTCAAGACTCCGACTGCCGTTATGGGTGTGAGAGGAACCAAGTTTGGTGTCGAAGTGCGAAAGACTGGAGAGAAGGTTGCTGATCTTTCGGACAACAGTTTTATTTATCTTGCCCAGAATGAACCGGGTAATTTTGAAACGGTGGTTTATGGTTTTGACGGGGAAGTTGAGGTTAATTCAACTGGAGACGGAAGCACAAATACTGTCGGGGCGGGTGAAACTCTTGTTGTTGACAATCTTGGCGCAGGAGATGTTGAACCGACAGATCCTAATGCGGCCAACCAGTTTGTCGGAGATACTGAAGGCGGCAGTGGCGGGACAAGCGGGACAGAGAGTGCTGATGCAGGTGAGGGAGAAGGCGGTGAAGCAGGAGAAACAGGAGATACCGCAGATACCGCCTCTGAAAATATAGCTCAGACCCTGACGACACAGACTATCGAAACGCAAATAGTATCAGGCACCAGAGTCGGCTATTTTTCAGCCCTCCTGACAAGATTTGATGGAACCAACACCCACCTTGCAGATGTTTATACAAATTTCTCCCGAAGCGATTTCAACAGTAGCTCGGTAAGCGGAAAATCTATAGTAAATCCAGCTGGATTCATTACCGCCACCGACACCGGCTCGGATCAGACGACATATCTGTCACGGATAAATACTGTTGCGGGCGCTGTTTCACCCAATTTGGTATTTGACAGCGGAGATCTGGGCACTACATTTGCGATGGATAATCCAACGGACACACCAGGTTGGCCCACCGATGACAGGCTGGGACAGAACAGCTATATGGAATGGGGATTCTGGGCAATGTCGAGATGGGTGCCGGTTGATGGTAACCCTTCTTTTGCCGTTACCGACCGGGCATATTATATAGATGGTCTTTCAACGCCCGATGCTGTGGTTGCCGGTATGACAGGTTCCCACACCTATGCCGGTCCTGCCTGGGGCACCTACTTTAACGGGTTTGGCGGAATAGACATGACAGGTTCTTTTACCAGTGGAATAAACATGACGGCCAGAACAGTGACAAATTTCTATATGACTGTATCGGATGGAGATGGCTATTCCGCATCCATCAACGGCGCCGGCAGTTTTATCGGGTCAAGCGGTGAATTTAAAATTACGGGAGGGAATTGGTATTTAAACGGTACGCCACCGATCAGTGCGTCCTGCACCGGGTCACTTTTTGGTCCGAATGCGGAACATATGGGCGGCGCATGGGCCATGGATGTGGGAGCAGGGAATAATGCTGCGGTCGGCATTTTTGTCGGTGACAAAGGTGGTGCACAGACAGCTCCGTCGTCTGCGCCACCTGCTCTTCCATCTCCTCCCACACCGCCGGCAGGTCCATCATAAATAAGCATGTTGTTGCGCAGGGCTTTTTTTCAGTCCTACGGGCGAGAATAAATTAAGAAAGGGGGCCTATTTCATCTTAATCGTGTAGGCCCCGCCCCAGTCTTTATCGGGCGGGTTAATTTTGTATTCATTGCAGCGGGCCAGCATGGTTTTGCTTGGCCCGTCATCTATTGTGATGTCGAGGGCTGATATGAATTGCTTTATGGCAAGATCCCAGTCGCTCTTCCTGTACGCCTCAAGACCTTTTTCATAAATCTCAAAAGTCATTTTCATCTTGTCATTTACATCTTCGGGATATCCGATAAGCTCGTAAATGGTAATAGGCTTCTTTCTGCCGACCACACTTACCATGTCTATCTCGCGTGTCACAATTCCGTTTCCTGCCGCAGCAAATGTAGTGTCGCTTATCATCGTATAGATGCCGTAAATCTTGTTGACTCCTTCAAGCCTTGCGGCAATGTTGACCGTATCTCCCATCATTGTGTAGTCCATCCGGGTTTTTGATCCCATGTTCCCGACAACGGCATTACCGCTACAAAGTCCTATGCGCATTTTCAGTTCGGGTCTATTCTCCGATTTCCATTTTGTTCTCAGCACTTCGAGTCTTTTCTGCATTTTTATACATGCCTTGCAGGCAACTTCCGAATGATTGGGCAGATCATTGGGGGCTCCGAAAAAGGCGATAATCGCGTCTCCTTCGAATTTGTCCACCGTCCCCTCATCTTCTAAGATGATATCCGTCATCTCTGTAAGGAACTCATTCAATAATTCAACTATCTCTTTAGGGGAGAGTGTTTCGGAAATACCTGTAAAACCCTGGATATCTGAAAAAAACGCGGTGATATTCCGTTCCTGTCCGCCAAGAATTAGCTTTTCAGGAGAATCTATGAGCTGCTGAACAACGGATGGAGCAAGAAATGTGGAAAAAGCATCCCTGATGAATTTTTTCTGTTTTGATTCAGCCATGTATCTGTATAAGGTGACGCTCACATAAACAAGGAACATTGCTGAAAGAGGATATATGAGGTTTAATATCCAGCCCTTAACGTAAAAAAGCAGAAAACAGAGAAAAATGTACCCTGAAAACTGAACAATAAAAAGAGCTGTTCCGGTAGCTATGCCTATTCTTGGAATTGCGATCCCAAGCAATAGACCCGCAATGATTATAGCTAAAATATCGAACAGGTAAGTCCAGCTTGGATAGAAAATGAAGTCTTTGGATAGAATGCTGTCAATGACATTGGCATGAATTTCAAGGCCTGGAAAAACATTTGAAAATGGTGTTACCCTGAGATCGTATATTCCGACTGCTGTTGCGCCGACTACAACAATCTTGTCCCTGATAAGATTGATATCAGCAGTCTCTTTCAATATATCTGTAACAGGAATATGAGGAAAG
>JAHJQU010000482.1 GCA_018819005.1 Pseudomonadota bacterium
CGGAGGGGAATCTTCAATAACTCACGGTTGTCATCTCTTTTGATATGGGTACGCATGCATAACGCATGAAAGGATTATTTTGAATTTTGATGACACAACTATAACAATTATTTTATCTGCTGTTTCTTTTCTTGCCGGATTTATTGACAGCATTGCCGGTGGAGGAGGTCTTCTTCTGGTGCCCTCCATAATGCTTGCCGGGTTCCCTCCACAGGTTGCCCTTGGAACAAATAAATTCGCGTCTTCAGTAGGTACCGGTACTGCGCTGATTAATTTTATCCTTAAAAAAAAGGTTGTCTGGAAAATAGCCGCTTCAGGCATTGCCTTTTCACTTGTCGGATCTTTTATCGGTACAAAGATAATCCTTATTTTTAACAACGAAACCGCCGGAAAAATTATTATATCTCTTCTTCCTCTTGCAATGCTGATCACACTGATACCGCAAAAGGAACGCGAAACAAAGAGTGACTTGTCATCAATGGACCTCTATTTTAAAACACCTTTAATATGTCTTTTTATAGGGTTTTATGACGGTTTTTTCGGACCCGGAACCGGAAGTTTCCTGATAATAGCCTTCCACATATTCATAGGACTTGGCCTTGTGCAATCTTCAGCCACGGCAAAAGTTTTCAATCTTGCATCAAATTTAGGTGCTCTTACTGTTTTTATCATGGGAGGCAAAGTAGTCTACCTCCTCGGCATTCCGCTTGCCATCGCCAATATTGCAGGCAACTATCTTGGCAGCAATCTCGCCATTAAGAAGGGCGCAAATACTGTCAAATTTTTCCTTCTCCTCTCGCTGACTATCCTCATGATATCGCTGATCTGGAAATATACGGTAGAATGATCATGAAATATTGGCTCTTGCCTAAAAAGCCATTGTCGGATATAAATTTTTGCCCTGATTTGAAACGAACCAATACAGAATACAGCCTTGGCTCAGAATCAGATATTTTATCAATTTACTCGATTATTTCAGAGATTAATGAATAATAAAACTCCCATAGCAGTTGTTGGAATGGCAGGCCTGTTTCCGGGGGCTTTTGATGTTAATTCCTTCTGGCATAATATTGTCAATAAAATCGACACCACATCTGAAATACCTGAAGATAGATGGAAAGTCCCTTCTGCCTTTATGTATGAAAAAAATTTCAGGCAGGATAAAACCTATTCCAAAAGGGCCTGTCTGATAAATGATTTTAGATTCGATCCGACCGGAATTGACATAGATAAAAATATTTTAGAAGAACTTGATCCTCTTTATCAGTTTGTCCTTCATGCCGGCCGGGAAGCTTTCTTATGCTGCAACACAAAAAACCTTGACAGAAAAAAAACTGGGGTCGCACTTGCCGCCATAGCTCTCCCTACCGACTCATCTTCCGGGCTGGCACGAAAAGTTATTGGCCGGTCATACAGTAAATATCTATTCGGCAAATCCTTTTCTCCTGACAACATGCATATAACAACAGCAGAGGCTCTTTCCGCCAGGGTAACAAGCCTCCCGGCCGCAATTCTGGCAGCGGGTCTTGGTTTAGGTGGCGGGAGCTTCACTCTGGATGCAGCATGCGCTTCTTCCATATATGCTGTAAAGCTTGCATGTGACGAGCTTAATTCATATCACGCAGATACCATGCTGGCAGGAGGCGTATCAAGGCCCGACTGCCTGTACACGCAGGTTGGATTCAGCCAGCTTCGTGCTCTTTCGCCTTCGGGCCGCTGCGCACCTTTTGATGAAAAGGCTGACGGACTTGTTGTCGGGGAAGGTGCCGGAATTCTTGTTTTAAAAAGGTTCGAAGATGCCATAAGAGATAATGACACAATATACGGCCTAATCGGCGGCATAGGGCTTTCGAATGACATTGGAGGGAACCTTCTCTCTCCTGATTCGGAAGGTCAGGTGCGCGCCATGAAAATAGCGTACGAATCGGCGGGATGGAATCCATGGGATGTTGATCTTATCGAATGCCATGGGACCGGAACTCCTGCAGGAGACATTACCGAACTCACCAGCCTTACAAAATTATGGGGAAATTCCGGATGGACAAAGGGCCAATGTTCAATAGGCTCCGTGAAATCAATGATCGGTCATCTTCTGACAGGCGCCGGCGCGGCAGGAATGATAAAAACACTTCTTGCAATAAAACACAAAACTCTCCCGCCATCTCTTAATTTCACAAAAGCGCCTGAAAAAAGCCCGCTTCACGACAGCCCTTTCAGAGTTCAGACGGATACCGAAAAATGGGAAAGAAAAAGTGAAAAGACTCCACTTCGCGCGGCAGTGAGCGCTTTCGGATTTGGCGGGATTAACGGCCATCTTCTTTTTGAAGAATGGCTACCCGATGTTCATGACCCTCATTTGAAACCTTCCGGAACCGGAAGATATCCGGCTAAGGAATCAGATGAGAAATTGACGGCCCCTGTTGCGATTGTTGGAATGGATGCTCATTTTGGAACCTTTAAATCTCTTAAGGAATTTCAGGAAGGAATATTCAACGGTAATTCCGCCATATGCAAAAGGCCGGAAGACCGTTGGAAAGGATGTGATGAGCTTGCCAATAAGCTTCTTGAAGGCCGCGGTTCATGGGGAGCTTATATTAAGGAAATTGATTTTAATTCCGGTGCGTTTCATATTCCGCCCATTGAAATTCCCGATATTCTAATTCAGCATCTTCTGATGCTCGAAGTGGCATCAAAGGCAATGAATGACGCTGGGCTCCCCGCAAGAGAAATCCGCAATCGAATGGGAGTTATTATCGGAGCGGACTTTGACTACGAAGCAACAAATTTTCAGCTCCGGTGGGATCTGTTAAACTCATCCCTTAAATCCTTTCAGGATGCCTGTTCCCCGCCCCTCACATCTTCAAGGACACTTGGAGCTCTTGGCGGCATCATAGCAAGCAGGATTGCCCGGGAATTCCGTTTTGGAGGACCGAGTTTTGTTGTGTCATGTGATTCGTCATCAGGTCTTAAGGCTCTTGAAATCGGGGTAAGAGCTATCCGGCAGAATGAAGCTGATATGATGCTTATAGGCGCCGTTGACCTTTCGGGTGATATACGAAACATAATAATCTCTGACGGGTTACAGTGTTACTCAAAAAGCTGCAAGGTTGCTCCTTTTGACAGTTTATCCGGCGGAACCTTGCCCGGTGAAGGGGCTGCCGCAATAATTCTGAAAAATCTTGACCGGGCCATTAAAGATAATGACAGAATTTATGCTGTTATTAATGGTGTCGGCAAGGCAGGCGCAAGCGAGCATAATGCGCACCTTCCCCTGAAGGAGGCTTATTCTCTTTCTCTTGAAAGAGCATTAAACGATGCTTCTGTTTCACCATTTTCAATAAGCTATTTCGAAGCACACGGCAGCGGAAATCCTTCCGAAGACACAATCGAAATAGAAACATTAAATAAATTATTCAAAAACTCCCCTGCCGGATGCGCTATCGGTTCTGTCAAACCGAATATTGGTAATGCCGGATCAGCATCAGGGCTTGCTTCCCTTATAAAAACTTCCCTTTGTCTTTACCACGAAATCATACCGCCGCTGGTAAATTTTACAGAACCGATCGCTATCATGGAAAACAATCTCCACATTCCCGTATCGCCTCAATTCTGGTACAGAAACAAAATCGATGGCCCCCGCATGGCATGCATATCTTCAGTAGCAAAGGACGGAAACTGTATGCATGTTGTTATTAAAGGCCATGAATACCCCCTACCAAATGCCATTTCTGAAAAGATTTCCATAGAAAGAAAAAACCCCTTAGGACAAAGAAATTTCGGTCTTTTCATTATTGACGGCAATACAAAGAATGAACTCATAGAAGGCGTTGATTCCCTTTCAGGAAAAATAATTAATACAAGCGACATAAATGAGTGCGTATTTAACTGGATGCGGCATAAAAAACCCGACAGTTCAAAAAAATATGCCCTGTCGATTGCAGCAGGAAATGTCAGTCATCTTCAACAATGGATAAAAGACGCAAAATACATTATTGAAACAGACACCCATAAAAAAATGAACGGACCGGGTGGAATCTACTATTCACCGAATCCGCTCGGACAGCAGAATAAAACGGCTTTCGTTTTCCCCGGTTCCGGTAATCACTATCTTGGAATGGGCAGAGGAACAGGAGTTTATTTTCCGGATATACTGCGGAAAATGGATTCAATGACAGAAAGGCTTAAAACACAGATTGTCCCGGAATGCTTTGTTCCATGGCGAAGCTCATGGGAAAAGGGGTGGGAAATTGATGCCAATCAAAAAATTGCCGCCAACCCCTTAAACATGATTTTCGGACAAGTCGCATACAGCGGTATTATCACCAAACTCCTGATCAATTTCGGAGTCAAACCTTCGGCCGTAATTGGATACAGCCTCGGAGAGTCTGCCGGTAATTTTGCAATGAATGTATGGCCTGACTACGGTGAAATGCTCGACAGAATGCTTAAAACGGACCTGTTTACTTCAAAACTTGCAGGTACATGCAATGCTGCCGGTAATGCATGGAATATACCATCCGGTGAAAAGGTAGACTGGTGCGCCGCGGTAGTAAATCGCCCGGCAAAAAATGTAATCGATGCGCTGGCAGCTTTTCCATATGTAAGGCTTTTGATAGTCAACACGCCGGATGAAAGTGTAATAGGGGGCATGAAAAAACAGGTTGAGGCCTTAATAAGGAGTCTATCATGCGAAGCTGTTTTTCTTGAGGGTGTTGTAACGGTGCACTGCGATGCCGTCAACCCTGTAGCCGATGAATACGAAGAGCTTCATCTTTTCCCGGTTAATCCGCCTGAAGGAATTACCTTTTACAGCTGTGCGCTTGGTCGTTCATATGAAATGACCGGCGCAAACGCCGCTTCGTCTATATTAAAACAGGCAATCTACGGTTTTGACTTCACTGCAACAATAGAGCAGGCATATAAAGACGGAATACGCATTTTTATTGAAACCGGGCCTCTTTCTTCATGCACAAGAATGATAGACAGGATTCTTCAGGAGAGACCTCATTTTGCCGCTTCAGCATCTGTAAGGGGCGAGGATGAATATGTTACATTTATGAAATTCATTGGATCCCTGATAGGTGAAAGAATTCCCGTAGATACAGACAGGCTTTACGAAGAATTCTCTCCGGGAATAAATGTTTTACCTGAAAATAAAGGCCGCAGGATGGTATTGCGCACCGGAGGCAGAGCACCCGCCTCTTCTACGATAAATATAAAAACAGATGATTATAAAGAACCGGATAACACAAATGAATCCGAAGAAACTGCAATTATTCCTTCTTTTAACAAAAAGATTTATAAAGTAAACGGTCGTACCGCGACAGATTACATTGCATTGATAAAGTCCATAAAAAGCAACATTGAATCAACCACCAAAGCACATGAAAAATATCTCGATTTTTCAAATGAACAGGCAAAAAACTTTGCTGATGCTTTTGCTTTCCAGATAAACCTGCTTGAAAAAATGACTTCTGATAACAAGTTAAGTGTAAAGAAAGAAGCCCTATTCTCCCGTGATATGTGCATGGAGTTCGCGACAGGGTCTGTTGCAAAGGTACTGGGGCCTGAATTTGCAATTGTCGACACATACAGGGCAAGAGTGCGTCTTCCCGATGAGCCTCTTATGCTTGTTGATAGAATAATCTCCGTTGACGGAGAAAAATCTTCTCTCGGATCCGGAAAGATTATCACGGAACATGATGTTTTACCCGGCGTGTGGTATCTTGACGGAAACCGGGCTCCGGTCTGCATATCGGTTGAAGCCGGTCAGGCCGATCTTTTTCTCTGTTCTTACCTCGGGATCGATCTTGCAGTAAAAGGTGAAAGAACTTACAGGCTGCTTGATGCAACGGTAAAGTTTCACCGCGGCTTGCCTGAACCCGGTGATGTAATCCGTTATGTAATAAATATCGAAAAATTTGTGAAACAGAAAGAGACTTATCTTTTCTTTTTTAATTTTGAGGGCTATATTGGAAAAAGCCGTCTGATAAGCATGCATAGCGGATGTGCCGGATTCTTTACCGAAGAGGAAGTGAATAATTCAGGAGGAATTATCCTTACGGAAAAAGATACTCTGCCGGCTGAAGGCAAAAAGCCTTGCGACTGGAAAGAGCTTGTACCGTTTCACGCGGAAAGTTTTGATGAAAATGCGCTGGAACTACTCAGGCGCGGGAATCTTTCAGGTTGTTTCGGGGACTCTTTTGAAGGAATCAAACTGACAGATTCCCTGTGGCTTCCCGGCGGCAGGATGAAACTCATAGACAGAGTACTGTCTATCGATCCTGGAGGGGGCCGCTTCGGTCTCGGCATGATCAGGGCTGAAGCCGACATTCATCCCGACGACTGGTTCCTCACCTGCCATTTTAAAGATGACATGGTAATGCCGGGAACTCTCATGTATGAATGCTGCTCACATGCCTTGCGGGTCTTTATTATGAGAATGGGTTGGGTCACGGAAAAATCCGGGGTGTACCTCGAACCTGTTGCCGGAGTTGAAAGTGTTTTAAAATGCCGTGGACCTGTAACTCCGAAAACGCGTAAAGCGTTATATGAAGTTGAAATAAAGGAGATCGGATATAACCCTGAACCGTATGTGATAGCCAATGCATACATTTATGCGGATGGGCACCGGATAGTCTTTTTCAAAGATATGTCAATGAAAATGACTGGAATATCCCGTGATGAAATCGAGTCCCAATGGAAATCAAAGAAGATAATTGCCAAAAAGAAGAAAGCTCTCTTTGACCGCGAAAGGATACTTGCTTTTTCCATCGGAAAACCCTCGGAAGCTTTCGGGGATAAATACAAGGTGTTTGATTCAAAAAGACGCATAGCAAGACTTCCGGGGCCGCCTTATCTTTTTATTGACAGAATTACTTCAATTGAACATGAGGCATGGGCTCTGAAGCCGGGAGGCTGGATCGAGGCGGAGTACAATATTCCGCCCGACGCGTGGTATTTTAAAGCGAACCGTTCACAATCGATGCCTTTTGCTGTCCTTCTTGAATTGGCACTTCAGCCGTGCGGCTGGCTTGCGGCATATATGGGGTCGGCGCTGAAAAGTAGCATCGATTTAAAATTCCGAAATCTTGGTGGAAATGCTGTGCAACACTCTGAAGTCCTGCCGGATTCGGAAACTCTGACAATGCGGGCGCGCGCAAAAAAAATCTCCGGGGCCGGAGATATGATCATAGAAGAATTTGAGATGCAGGTTCTTCAGGCAGGCAGAATCATCTACGAAGGAGATACCGTATTCGGCTTTTTCTCTGATGAGGCCCTTTCAAAACAGGTTGGAATCCGTGACATTGATAAAGAGATATACAAACCCTCACCGGAAGAAATCAATACCGGCATTTCACATACGTTTCCGGATGAAGCTCCTCTGTCACCCGATGACAAAGCTGTTGATCCGTCACCATTGCTGGGAATGCCGGCAAAGGCTTTACGCATGATAGATGCCATCGACATATTTGCCGAAAACGGCGGTCCTTTCGGACTCGGTTATGTCAGGGGAATAAAAATTGTTAATCCGTCAGAATGGTTTTTTAAGGCCCATTTTTTTCAGGACCCTGTTTGTCCCGGCTCTCTTGGAATAGAATCTTTTCTGCAGACAATAAAGTTCATTGCGATTAAACGATGGGGGCATCTTGTTGAAACCCACAGGTTTTCTCCGGTTACCGGGAAATCTCATAATTGGATTTACCGCGGGCAGATAATCCCGGAAAACCGAAAGGTTGAAGTTGAAACGATTGTAACCGAAATCAGGGATGAACCTTTACCCTGCATAATGGCAGACGGTTATTTAAAAGTTGACGGGCTGTATATATACAAAATGAAGAACTTCGGCATAAAGCTGATTCCCAGTCGTCACTCCCGTGAAAACGGGAGTCCGGAATTCGGAGTTTAAATTAAATGCTCTATTCAAAGGTTTATATAGATTCGTTCGGCTATGAGCTTGCGCCTAATGTAATAACATCGGATGACATCGAAAAGCGTCTTGAACCACTCTACGATTATCTCCATTTTCAAAAAGGCCAGCTTGAAATAATAACCGGCATACGCGAAAGACGCTTCTGGGATGAAGGGTACACAATGCATGAAGGAGCAATATCAGCAGGCCGGAAGGCAATAAACGACTCGAATATTGACATAAAAGATATCGGCATGCTTGTTTATGGCGGAGTATGCAGAGATAATTTAGAACCTGCTACAGCCTGTGCAGTTGCGGACGGCCTCGGGCTTTCACACGAAACCCATATTTTTGATGTCTCAAATGCATGCCTGGGAGTCCTGAACGGCATGGTACAAGTTGCAAACGCCATAGAACTTGGCCAGATCAAAGCCGGTCTTGTTGTATCATGCGAATCCGCCCGTCAGATAGTTGACAGTACAATAAACCGTCTCCTTAAAGAAAAAAATATGGATATATTCAGAAAAACAATTGCAACCCTTACAGGCGGGTCAGGTGCAGCCGCCGTGCTTCTGGCGGATGAATCTGTCTCAAAAAGGGAACATCGGCTTATGGGTGGTATGATAAGGAGCGCCACCGAGCATCATAAACTCTGCAGATGGGGCCCGGATACCGGAATACCTGCAAGCGGGCTTCACATAATGGAAACAGATTCGGTAGGTGTTCTTAAAAACGGAGTGGTTCTCGGCATAGAGACTTTTACGGCTTTCAGGAAAGAACTCTCATGGCCGGCGGATAAACCGGACAAGATAATATGCCATCAGGTTGGTTCCGCGCATCAGAAAACCATTCTTGAATCAATCGGGATACCGAAAGAAAAAGATTTTACCACGTATCAGTATCTTGGGAATATAGGGACTGTATCTCTTCCCTTGACGGCTGCCATTGCTTATGAGCGTGAATTTCTGGAAAAGGGTAATCTTGTCGGTTTCCTTGGAATAGGAAGCGGGCTCAACTGTCTGATGCTTGGTATAAAATGGTAAATAAATACTGGATATTTAAGTGGCAACAGAAAAACATATTGATATTTCAGGCATAAAACATCTTTACCCGTTTAAATCCAATTATACGGAAATAAAAGGGATTAAGTTTCATTATATCGATGAAGGTTCAGGCAATCCTGTTCTTATGATTCACGGAAATCCGACCTGGTCTTTCTATTTCCGCTCCCTTATAAGGGAATTGTCACCGAATTTCCGCACAATAGCTCCCGATCATATAGGTTGCGGTCTTTCCGGAAAGCCTGATCCATCCGATTATGATTACAGGTTAAAAAGCCGTGTCGAAGATATTGATTTATTTCTCGGTCATCTTAAATTAAACGGCAAAATAACGCTTATTCTCCACGACTGGGGGGGGATGATAGGCATGGCATATGCGGTAAGAAATCCCAAAAAAATAAGCTCTGTTGTTATTATGAATACCGCGGCCTTTTTCCCGCCCGGCAGAAAAAAGAAGATCTCTTTAAGATTACGGATGATACGCAATATAAGTCCCTTTGCGGATATTGCCGTTCTCGGTTTAAACCTGTTTGTAAAGAGTGCGCTTTATATGGCATCATACAAGGGCCTTTCAAGGGATGTAAAAAATGGGCTTATTGCTCCCTATAATTCATGGAAGAACAGGGTTGCGGTATTAAAATTCGTTCAGGATATACCTCTTTGCGAAAATGATCCCAGTTACGGCATAGTAAAGGATGTGGAAGATAATCTTCACCGCCTTTCAGAAATCCCCATGCTCATCTGCTGGGGGAAGCATGATTTCGTATTCACGGAAAATTATCTTGCAGAATGGCGGAAACGCTTTCCAGGAGCCGAAACTCATATTTTTGAAAATGCGGGGCATTACGTGCTTGAGGATGAACCTGAAAAGATATCTTCTGCTATTAAAGATTTCTTAAACAGACATGTGATTTGATGGGCTTGTAAAAGGTGCTATGCAAAAGCCAAATGGTGATTTTGTCAATGTATCATCTCATCTTGAAAGAATGGCGGAAATCCAGCCGTATAAGAGAGCTGTAGTCTATCCTGTTTCACGTGATAAAAAAGGCCGTATCGCATATGCTCATTTGACTTTTCTTCAGCTTGAACGGGAATCTGACCGGATAGCCCACGGGCTTAATAAAGCGGGTATAAATAAGGGAACAAGGACCGTCCTGATGGTAAAACCAGGGGCCGATTTTTTTTCCCTTGTTTTTGCACTCTTTAAAACCGGCGCAGTCCCCGTAGTAGTTGATCCCGGCATGGGTATAAATAGGATGCTTTCATGCCTTAAATCAACCAGGCCGGAAGCATTTATCGGAATACCGCTTGCCCATGTGCTCAGGACATTATTCCCGGGTTTCTTTAAAACAGTCAAAGTATGGATAACTGTGGGACAGCGCTTATTCTGGGGAGGGCATACCCTCGACATGATAAAAACTGGAGACATGGAATCATATCCTCAGGCAATGACAAAAAGAAATGATACGGCGGCCATACTCTTTACTACCGGCAGCACCGGGCCTGCAAAAGGCGCTGTTTATACCCATGGCAATTTCGATGCCCAGGTAAGGTATATCAAAGAGCATTTCAGGATAGGAGCAGAGGAAATCGATCTTCCGACATTTCCCCTTTTTGCCCTTTTTGATCCCGCCATAGGAATGACTGCCGTTATTCCCGATATGGATCCCACGAAACCGGCCCTGGTCAATCCTGAAAAAATAATCGAAGCTGTCGTCAACCAGGGTGTAACAAACATGTTCGCCTCCCCTGCCCTTTTAAACCGGGTCGGGAGATACGGCAGGAGCAGAGGAATAAAGCTCCCCTCGTTAAAAAGGGTTGTATCTGCAGGCGCCCCGGTTTCGCTTTCAAACATAAAATGCTTTTCCTCCATGCTCACTGACGAAGCTGAAATCCACACACCGTACGGCGCCACGGAGGCAGTTCCGGTAATATCAATCGGAAGCAGGGAGATTCTGTCCGAAACAGGAAAATTGAGCGAGCAGGGTCATGGAATCTGCGTCGGAACTCCTTTAAGCGGAATAGATGTTAAGATAATCGGGATAAGTGACGATCCTATACAAAAATGGTCGGATGGTATTATTGCAGCAGACGGCGAGGCCGGTGAAATAACAGTCAAAGGTGAACTTGTTACAAGAAGTTATTTCGATAATCCCGAAGCCGACGCGCTTTCAAAAATAAAAGACAAAACCGGGATCTGGCACAGAATGGGGGATCTCGGCAGAAAAGATGAAAAAGGAAGGATCTGGTTTCTCGGCCGGAAAAGCCACCGTGTGATAACGCCTAACAGGACTCTTTTTACGATTCCGTGCGAGGCCATATTCAACAATCATCCGGAGGTCTTCAGAAGCGCCCTCGTGGGAATCGGGAAAAAACCGAATCAGGTTCCCGTCATCTGCATTGAGCCTGAACACGAAGTAAAAAGAGATAAGGAAAAACTTGAAAAGGAACTTCTTGAAATTGCCGGGAAACATGAACTTACAAAAGAGATTAAAACTATCCTTTTCCATAAATCATTCCCGGTTGACATCAGGCATAATTCCAAGATCTTCAGAGAAAAGCTCACAATATGGGCTGAAAATCAGATTAAAAGACGGAACGGATAATATATTTCATGGCTGTTAAATATGGACGAAAAATTCTTGTTACAGGAGGAGGCGGATTCCTCGGATATGCAATTTCAAAGCTTCTTTCAGAAAGAGGAGACAGTGTATCAAGTTTTTCAAGAAGATTTTATCCCGAACTCGAACCGTTTAATGTGAAGCAGATCCTTGGTGACATAAGCGATAAAAAGGCAGTTGAAAATGCCTGTGAAGGAAAAGATATTGTTTTCCATACAGCGGCAAAACCGGGAGTGTGGGGCAGTTATCAGGAATATTACAGAACCAACGTAGATGGGACGGTAAATGTAATTGAGGCCTGCCGGAAATACGATGTTTCCTGCCTGGTCCACACAAGTTCTGCGAGCGTTGTTTTCGATGGGAATGACATGGAGGGTGCGGATGAGTCTGTTTCTTATCCGAAGGTTTTCCACGCCCATTATCCGAAGACAAAAACGATAGCGGAACAGCATATTTTAAAAGCTTCCATGTCGGGTCTCAAAACAATTATATTGAGGCCACATCTCATATGGGGACCGCGCGACAATCATCTTGTCCCAAGGATAATTAAAAGGGCGAAACGGCTCCGTATAGTAGGAAACGGAAAAAACATGGTCGATACAATCTATATAGACAACGCGGCATATGCTCATATCCTTGCAGCCGATTCTCTTGAAAAAAATAATTCCCTTTCAGGAAAAATATACTTTATCAGCCAGGGAAAACCTGTGCTCTTGTGGGAGATGGTTAACAATATTTTAAAGGCCGGTGGGCTTCCTCCGGTTACGGGAACCGTAGATCCGAGGATTGCCGCGCTTGCGGGAACTTTTCTTGAATTTTTATACGGGCTGCTTGATATTAAAAACGAGCCGCCAATGACAAATTTTGTTGCAAAAGAGCTTGCAACTTCTCACTGGTTCGATATAACGGCTGCAAAAAGAGATATCGGATATACTCCGATAGTTTCAACCGAAGAAGGACTCAGGCGCCTTGAAGAATGGCTGAAAAACACCGATTTAAAAGGAACATAAAGATGAAACTTACAGATATCTTGCCTCTTGAAAAATGGGTTGAACTCGAAAAGGAGATCAACAGAAGATCAGGTCTTAACGCCTCCGTTTTTGATGTTAAAGGAATCCGGATAAGCGATTTCCAGAAATGGCCCAACAGGCTCTGCCCGGCCATCAAGGCAAATGACAAGGGACAAAGCTTCATATGCGCTGTTGCACATATGAACCTTGCCGTCCAGGCTAAACAGACTGGAAAAGCAGTTATCGAAGAGTGTGATGCCGGACTGTTCAAGGTTGTTTATCCGGTATTCGCCCAAGGTGAATTTCTCGGTGTTGTCGGCGGCTGCGGGCTGCTGCTTGACGATTCGGAGACCGACACTTTTCTCATCAATAAGATAACCGATATTGATGAAGAAAAAATTGAAAAGCTTTCAACCGGCATTGAAAGGAGAAGCAGAACGGAGATTGAAGAACTGGCGCATTATATGAAAGAAGAGGTTGACAAAATTACAGGTAATTTATAAGCATTTTCTTCCTCTTGACCTTTTTATATATGAATAATGTACCGGGAGATAAAAACCCAAAATGGAATCTTCAAAAGTTCTTGTTATCGGAGGCGGAATCGCCGGGCTTACTGCAGCTCATGAACTTTCAAAACTCGGCATAAAAGTCGAGCTTGTTGAAAAAGAGCCTTTTCTCGGGGGTCATGCAATTCAGTTTACCTGCAAGGCCGTCGAAAGCTGTGCAAAATGCGGCGCATGCATGGCTGAAGAGAAACTCCATAATGTCATTCATAATGAAAATATCAGAATACACACAGGTGCAAACTTAAACGGAATATCAAAAAACGTCCGCTTCAATTATAATATTCAATTAATTCACAATTATACAGACCAGTCAAAATGCACATCCTATTCCTCCTCTGCGGATGCGGTTATTATGGCAACCGGGTTCGAGCCGTTCGATCCTGTGAAAAAACCATATGGATACAGGGTTTTTAAAAACGTAATAACAAACCTTGACCTTGAAAGAATGTTAAAAACAAATGGCATTGCCATAAAGCCTTCGGACGGCATGCCGCCTGATAAAATCGCTTTTATACAATGCGTAGGAAGCAGGGATTCAAAACTCAACCAACTCTGGTGTTCGAAAATATGTTGTGCATCCGCCCTTCGCATGGCTCATGTTATAAAAAGAAGAAAGCCCGAAACAGCCATAACCTTCTTTTACGTAGATATCCAAGGCTCAGGGAAAGATTTTGAAGCGCTTTATCAAAAGGCAAAAGAAGATTTCCGGATGATAAGGGCTGTTCCCGGAGATATTTATAAAACGGGAGACGACCGGCTCAAAATCACTTACTTTGACAACCTGTCCAAAGCGAACGTGGAAGATGTTTACGACACGGTTGTTCTCTCTGTAGCCATGATTCCGGGAAGCAAAACAAAAGAGCTTGCGGAAATGCTCGGCATAATCCCATGTGATACAGGTTTTGTCGGATCATGCGAAAACAATGACAATGCAGGGTCAGGCGGAGTTTTTGTCGCCGGTACGGCGGGAGGCCCTTTATCCATAGCTGAAAGTATCACCCATGCGGTAAAAACAGCGTGGGATGTCGCAAAGTATATCAAAACCAGGGATCAAGGGGCCAAGGGGATTAAGTAATTTTAATGGTGACTGATTTGGAGATGAAAACCCTTATAATTGGAAGCAGCCCCTGTGCTGTAAATATTGCCAAAGAGCTTCTTGAAAGCGGAAACGGAATCATCATCGCATTAAACAGAAATGAAGATTCATCTGCAATCAACGAATTCAGGGCCGCAGGCATTGATCCGGCATATATAATGACGGATACAAAAATTCTTTCCTGCCGGGGATGTGCCGGTGATTTTACCGTTGCCATGTCAAGCGGCGAGAAAAATGTTTCCATAAAAATATCAGATATCGTTATAGCCGAAGAATATGAGAAAAGGCCCAATTTTTCAGTTTATGGTTTAAAACCAGCCCCGAATATTTTACCTCTCTCCTTTCTTGCCGATTACGCAATCCCTCTAAATGATGCCGTTAAACAGCTTCCGCAGGGCGGTAAAATAGTATTTCTTACCGGTCTCGGATATGAAAGCAATCCTGTAACTGCAGAAGAAATCATGCTTGCTTCCCTGAAGCTCCAGACGGACTTTAATCTGCAAACTTACATATTGACAGGCAATCTGAAGGTTGCTGGAAACGGACTCGAAAAACTATACAGGGAAACAAAAACAGCCGGAACGGTATATTTTAAATTCACAGATACCTCTCCCCGGATTCTGCAGGATGATGAAGGAAAAGTCGCAATTGAACTGAAAGACGAAATAACCCGGCTTAATTTCAGAATTACACCGGCGCTTACCGTTGTTGATGAAACCATATCTCCGTCCGGTTATCTGAAAGAGCTTGCGGCGGTTTTCGGCCTTCATACGGGTGCAGACGGATTCCTTCAATCCGGGAACCTGCACCGGACAGGCATATATACAAACAGAAAAGGCATCTTTGTTGCGGGACCGTCAAGAAGCGTTCTGAATGCTGCCGACAATGTAACCGATTCAGCCAATGCGGCAATATTGACTTCAGATACGGGATTTGCCGTAAAAAAAGAGCCAAAACCGACCGCCGAAATTCGCAGCGGCTCATGTGTCAGATGCCTTACCTGTTACAGATGCTGCCCCTACCGGGCTATTGATCTTGATATCAGGCCTTCCGTCATGCCTGACGCATGCGAAGGTTGCGGGATCTGTTTCGCGGAATGCCCGAGAGGCGCCATTTCATTGAA
>JAHJQU010000483.1 GCA_018819005.1 Pseudomonadota bacterium
ATTTATCATGATTTTCCTCTTAACCTTTTGATTCTGTTGACTATTAATATCAACCAAATTATGGAAAGTCAAGAGAAATATTTATATTATTTAAATTATTTCAGTATGTTATAAAATTATACTTTTTACGAGTCCATCAAGTTTGTCTTCTTTTCAAAAACGGATGTTGTAAGGCATAAACTGGTACAGAATATAATTGAGGCATACGAAGAGCTCGAAACAAGAAAAAGGGAAAAAGCAAACGGGCCCAGAACATGAATATTAAAACAATAAGAGAGTCTGTCACAAGTTTCCTTAATTCGAGCATCAATTTGCGTTGGTGGATCCTTTCGGGCATTACTATTGCCTTTGTCCTCATCCTTTATATTACCCTTGCTCCTGTTAAGCATACATATAATCCGGGAGATATTGCCGATAGAGACATAAAGGCGCCTGAAGATTTTTTTGTAGAGGACAAGGAAGCCACTGAAATGAACAGAAAATCGGCAACAAGCAAGGTCCCGACCGTATATGATTACGATTCAACCCTTTCCTCAAAGTTATCCGCACGGGTCGGAACAGCCTTCAAGGAATCAAGAGATATGTTTCAAGCAGGGGGGATTAAATCGCTGTCTCCCGAATCAAACATTCAACCTGCAACAGACAAGGACAGATCCGTAAGGTTGAAAAATGAATTCGAAAGCAAAATCGGTTTTCCAATTACAAGTAGTGTATATGCCACGCTCGAAAAATACGGGTTTTCCGAGGATATTCCTAATGCAGTAATAAGTGTTTTATCAAAAATATTGGGAAAAGGAGTGGTGGACAACAAGAGCTTTTTGATTAATGATATGGAGAATGGAATAATAATACGGGATATTGAAACGAAAAACGAATCGGTATCCTACGAATTAAATTCTTTTTACAGTCTTGAAGAAGCAAAGAGCATTATCAATGTAACCGGGCGGACATTTCTAAAAAATCAGGATTTAAACAAGAAGAATCTTGTAATATATTTTGTTAAACAACTTATTCAGCCGAACATTACTTTAAACAGAAATGAAACAGAAGAAAGAATAAAAATTGCTGTTGCCGGGATTAATCCTGTTCTCTACAAGATAAAAGCCGGTGAAATGCTGCTGCGTGAAGGTGAAAAAGTATCCGAAATCCAGTTTGCCAAACTGAAGGCTCTGCGGGTAAAGGTCAGGTATGAGCAGATATCGGCAACCATTATCGGAGCAACAATGATTATGCTCTGTCTGCTCATAACTACATATATTGTTCATATAAAAAAAGAAAATGGGAAGATTGGCGATCATAACAGGAAGTTGCTGTTTCTGGCATGCGTAGTTCTCATGTTTTTCATGTTTGCAGTAATATCTTTATCATTCTCCAAATCTCTTACCCTGAACGAGCCTCTTTCAATAACTGCAGCGTCAATTCAACTTGGCATTCCAATGGCTTCCGGAGCAATGCTTATTTGCCTTTTTATAGGCTTTGGCACAGCAATCCCTCTTGCTGTCGTCATTGCTGTTTGTACCGCCATTGTATTCCAGAACAGTTTTGAACTTATGTTATTTTTCTTACTGAACGGAATAATGGGCGCTTACTGGATGCAGAATTGCAGGGAACGCAAAGTCTTTATAAAAGCAGGAGTCAAACTCGGAGCTTTTAATGTGGTTCTTGTAACAGCCATGAATATTTATTTAGCTGATCTCTCCTGGACAAAGTTGCTTTGGGACTGGGTATTTGCTTTTTTAGGTGGTGTGGGAGCGGGTATTGTAACATCAGGGCTTACTCCGCTTGTTGAGGTGGCGTTTAACTTCACAACGGACATAAAACTGCTGGAGCTTGCAAGTCTTGATCAGCCGGTTCTCCGAAGACTCATGATTGAGGCTCCGGGGACATACCATCACTCGGTAGTAATCGGCTCAATGGTTGAAGCCGCTGCGGCGGAAATAGGCGCAAATCCTCTTCTTGCCAAGGCTTGCGGTTATTATCATGATATTGGAAAACTGAACAAGCCCCAATATTTTGTTGAAAACCAGTCAGACGGTGTTAATAAGCATGACAAGCTCGCTCCGTCCATGTCGAGCCTTATACTGGTAGCGCACGTTAAAGACGGTGCGGAACTGTCAAAAAAGTACAATCTCGGGCGGGAAATAACAGACACCATCAGTCAGCACCACGGCACGAGCCTTATACGATATTTTTATGACAGGGCCAAACAGCTTAAAGGGGAGGACAAAGTAAAAATTGATGATTTCAGATACCCCGGCCCTAAACCGCAGACAAGGGAAGCAGGTCTTGTAATGCTTGCCGATGTTGTTGAATCGGCTTCAAGAACACTTGAAAATCCGACTCCGGCAAGGATCCAGGGGCTTGTTCAGAATCTGATGAACAATATCTTTTCTGACGGCCAGCTCAATGACTGTGAATTTACCTTAAAGGACTTGAATAATATTGCAAAAAGCTTCAATACGATTTTAACTGGCATATATCATCACCGGATTGAATACTCTGATGCTCCGGTTACGGGCAATGGAAAAGGAAAAGATGGGAGTCCTGATAAACAACACCCAAAAAAGGTGCAGGATCAGTCAGGCAGGCATACGAGAAACGGCTCAGGTCATCTTAAACGCCTTGGATTGTCCTGACGGCGAATTATCCATCCTGATTGTCGATGACAATGAAATCGCGAAGCTGAACAAACAATATCTTCAGAGGGAAGGACCTACAAATGTAATTGCCTTTCCTATGCGGGATGGAAATTTTCCGGGCTCAAGCCAAGACATTCTCGGAGATGTGGTGATATCGGTTGAAACCGCCGAAAGGGAAGGAAATGACTCCGGTGCCGGTATGAGGAAACGGTTTGCCGAGCTTCTTATTCATGGCATCCTTCATCTTTTCGGCTACGATCATGAGAGAAACCGTTATCAGGCAAATAAAATGGAAAAAAAAGCCGTGGAACTGATGAAGAAAGTGAATAGTGAATAATGAACAGTGAATCGTGAATAGAAGGGTTCGGGGGCATCCGCCTGCGGCGGAGTGAAAAGTGAATGGTGAAAAGAAAAAGATAAAGGCATTGAATCACATTATCAACTATTCACTGACGACTGTTCACTATTCACTGTTCTATAACCATAAACCAGCAACCAGAAACCAAAAAAACATTATCGGAGGTTTTATATGGCCGGGCTTGCAGTTAATGTCGATCATGTTGCCACTTTGAGGCAGGCAAGGGGAAACGTCGGTTACCCGGACCCGGTTGCCGCGGCGGTCCTTGCCGAACTCGCCGGTGCCGACGGAATAGTAATTCATCTCAGGGAGGACAGGCGCCACATACAGGACAGGGATCTGAAAATATTAAGAAGTACTGTTCAGACAAAACTTATACTTGAGATGGCTTCGACTTCCGAGATGATCGGAATGGCCCTCAGCATAAAACCCGACGCCGTGACTCTTGTTCCGGAAAAACGGAGCGAGCTTACCACTGAAGGAGGGCTGAATCTGATGATTCACGGCAGTTCCGTTGCTGAAACAGTGGCTACACTTCAGGATGCCGATATCCCTGTGAGTATTTTCATAGATCCTGACCCGGAGCAGGTAAAGCTTGCCCATAAGATCCGTGCTTCCATGGTTGAAATCCATACAGGGGGATTTTGCGATGCGAAAACAGACAAAAAAAGAGAAAGAGCCTTTTCTAAAATAGAGGATGCTGCAAAGCTGGCGTACAGGCTTAAAATGGGGGTCAATGCCGGTCATGGATTGTGCTACCAGACAATAAAGTCTTTCAGAGGACTTGGCGAGATAAGGGAATTCAG
>JAHJQU010000085.1 GCA_018819005.1 Pseudomonadota bacterium
AGATCCTGCTCATTTCCGACGAGCCCGTGCGCGGGCAAGCACGTCTTCTACCGGATACGTCTGGGAAGTACCTTTATCAATCTCATCATCCCTGCGGATAGCTTCGGCAACCCAAAGTCGTTCAATGTCGGCTTCACTCATCGCATCAAGGCTGATCAAGAGTTCTCTCGCCAGATAGGCCCGATCCTCGGGACTGAGTCGGAGAGCCTCAACTTTGATTACTTCAACGCCCATCTATTCACCTCCGTCACCAAATCATAATTGCTATTTCATAATAGTCATAATAGAGAATGGTTACTTATGAGTCAATAAAATTTAAAGCTCCGCCGCAGGTAGCAACAAGAACTTATTTGACAGGATTTACAGGATTAACAGGATGATTTGTCAGACCGCTTCGCGGAACCTGGATCACATTATGGATCAAATCATCTTTCTCCACCAGATTGCCTCTCTCGTCACAGACTATGACTTATTGTCCGCCACGGCGGACTTCCGGCCGGCAGGCAGCAACAAAAACTTATTTGACAGGATTTACAGGATTAACATGATAATAAGACCGCTTCGCGGAAGGCAAAACCAGCGTAAACATACCACTCACAATCCTGCTTAGCCTGTTGATCCTGTCTAAAATCTTTTGTGAAAAAACACATTTGACAGGATTTACAGGATTAACAGGATGATTTGTCAGACCGCTTCGCGGAGGGTAAAACGCCAGTCAAGTCCAGATCACTCCGATCAGCAACTTACGGCTTTTCTTTCGGTGTACGATATTTGCGTTTGACATCAACACCCGTTGAACCAAAATTTATCAGCAGGCCGACCTCAGCTCCGGTTGCCACCAAATAGTTCACCAACTGTGCTTCGTGAACCTTTCCCAGCCGTTCCACGGACTTTAGCTCGACAATCAGTTCATCTTCAATCAGCAGATCTGCAAAAAAATCGCCAACGACCTGTTCTCTGTAGAGGACTTTTAAGGGACTTTCCTGCTGTACTCGCAGTCCGGTGGCTTCAATTTCGATGACCATCGCTTTTCGATAGACGCTTTCCAAAAAACCAAATCCCAGACTGTTATAGACCTGGTAAGCGCATCCGATCACTTTATGGGTTAAGTCCTCTATCTCCACAGGACAATCTCCCTTCTGACAGGATTTACAGGATTAACAGGATAATAAGACCGTTTCGCGGAGGGTAAAGCCAGTATAAACATGCTCACTTCCGAAGGCGACAACTTGTTGCCATAACGAAGCATGAAAATCAAAAGATTGCTTTGAGTGTCTGTTATATTTCATTTGATATCAGTAGGTTTTTAATATTTTCAAGGACATAATTTAAATCCTCAAAAATAAGCCCCTTCAGTGGTGATGCTTCAACTTCTCTTTTTAAATTGTGATAATGATGCGGAAAGGTTTTTATTGCCGGGAAATGAGGTGCGTTATCCCATCTTACAAGCGGATGATCAGTAAAAAGCTGATAGGAATATATTGTTTCATTCTCCGTTTGGATAAGCCTGATATCGAGGTGATACGAAGACGGCAAAAGATTGCAACGTAACCTTAATATGCTCCGTGAGAAAACCTCGTCTATGGTTATAATTTTTAATGAAGATACGAAACGGCTGGATCTCAAATGTGATATGATTTTAGAAGATTCAATACAATTATTCATTGCAAATAATCATTTTGTTAGCATTTTTCCAGGCTTGTCTCATCTCATTGGCGCCCTTCCATTCTATCCAGTCATCCTCTGTTTCAACTGATGCATTATTTTTTATCCTTTCTGTAAATTGGTCGAAATCACAGCCATGCTTTTTTTTCAGCATGATAATAATATTATCATATTGCTCAATTTTGCGTCGGGCATAATCCAGTGTCAAATCCGTTAAGGCTGTTTTTTCATCTTTATATATACCCGATAATATAAAAGGCTTTGCTATTCTGTGTAAAATTTCCTCAACTTGCATGACTTTTCTCCTTTCAACCTCATGAATCCAAAGACACATGCCCAAGACCCGTTGTCGTAAACATAAGAAAACAGTACCTAACAAAAACCTATTTGACAGGATTTGACGGATCAAAAATTTTCAGGCAGCTATTGAAGTTGCCTCAATAATCAAAGAATATTCTAAATCTATCATTAAGCCATTGTGTTCTAATAATTTAACAAGTTCACTGAATTTCATGGAGTAGTCTCAAGTCCATAAAAAAATTATGCTCTTTCGTTTTACAAATTCTTCCATGCCTCATCCTCTTCGGGAGAAAGCCAACCTTTGCGCAAAGAAGATTCGCTGAGCAAGGCAGCTTCCATATTCTCTTTGATGAGTTTCTTTTTAAGGAAGCTTACAAAGTCGTAAAGCTCTTCCGTAAACTCTTCCGGCAGGGTATCAATATCTTTATGGAGTGCTTCTTTGGATAGCATGGGGGTCTCCTTTCTGTTTGATAAATAATATAGCAAAGTAACGCCGCAAAATACACACCCATAATCATCATTTCTTTTCCATGATAGTAAGAATAGAAAATGGCGAATTATAAGTCAATAAAAAATTATTTGACAGGATTAACAGGATTGACAGGATTTATCGAGCCGCTCCGGAAGAGCGGCCCGAAACACTCATCCGCCGCCTATTTTTGCTTGACAAATTATCACCTGATTATTACAATTCAGCACATGAATGTTTTAATGGATGCAGATTGTCTTATAAAGTTCACAAAGGCCGGGCTTAAAGAAGCGGTTTGTACACATTTGTCCGTCGTCATTCCGCAAGTCGTCAAGCGTGAAGTTATCGATCATGGGAAGAACCATCCGGATTCAATGGTTATCAAAAACAACCTCGACAAAGGCTTGTTATCATTGTCGGG
>JAHJQU010000484.1 GCA_018819005.1 Pseudomonadota bacterium
AGCCGAAAAGGATAATTTTATCATGCATGATACTCGCGTCCTAATGAAAAGACTTCTTTATGTTTCCGCCTGCTTACTCGCCATGGTGTTCTTTTTACCATTTGAAAAAGCAGTTTGTGCCGATTTCAATTACTTTGGAACGTTGCAGGAAAAACTGGTTTCAGAGGGATTTGAAAGGGAAAAGATCGTTCAGATTTATCAGTCTCCGCAAGTTTTTTTTGACACGAAAGGAGTCTCTCTTTTTTTCGTGCACAGAGAAGCAAGTTTAAATTACAGCCAGTTTCCTACACAGCTTTCTTTGGTAGGTGCAAAAATTTATTTGAAAAGATATGAGGCAGAATTCTCAAATGCCGAAGAGACATATGGTGTGGACAGGGAGGTAATTACCGCAATAATTCTTGTTGAAACCAAGTTTGGTCAATCACTGGGGAAGAGACAGGTAATAAATACTCTTTCTACTATGGCCTCCCTTTTAGATGCTAATGTACGGAAAAAGTTCTGGGAAGAGATTTCCGGTTCAACAACCCTTTCATTTGATGCATTTGAGAAAAAGGCATTGAAAAAATCGGGATGGGCTTACAGGGAGCTTAAGGCCTTATTGATGTACACAGAAAAAGAAGAAACGGATATTTTTAATATAACAGGATCTTATGCCGGAGCAATGGGAATTCCCCAGTTTATGCCAAGCAACATAAGCAGATATGCAGCAGACGGAAACATGGACGGACGGATAGATCTTTTTGAACATGCCGATGCAATAGCCAGTGTAGCAAACTTTCTTAAAAAATCCGGCTGGTATCGAGGAATAAATGAGGAGAAGGCTAAAAAAGTTATCCGGCAATATAACCCGAGCAGTTATTATATTGATACAATTTTAAAAGTGGCACAAATGCTTAAATAAGGATTCGAGGGGTCAAGGGGTCGGGGACTCAAGTGAAAAATCAGCCTTAAACCCTTTAATCCTGGCGCTCTTCCTTAAGTAAAGGATATTATGTGGTGATAAAAATATGGATCGGTATTGGAATATTTTTCCTTCTTCTGACCTGGTGGGCTGTGATTGATATTACAAAGAAAGATTTTGGTTCCGTTTTGAAAAAGGCACTGTGGGGTTTTATCGCCCTCATACCTTTTCTGGGGCCGTTAATATATTTTGCCATAGGTTACAGGAAAGGGAAGAAGATTGCTACATACGGCTGATCAAAATAGGATTTGACAATTCCCGATCTTTTCTATAATCATCCATCCAGATTTTTGCAAAAATGGTCCTATCGTCTAGTGGTCAGGACGCTGGCCTCTCACGCCGGTAACACGGGTTCGAATCCCGTTGGGACCACCAGTAATAAAAACAGGGGGTTAGAAAGAAATTTCTACCCCCTGTTTTGTTTGATGATGGTTGTTCCCCAGCATCATCCCCAGCAGGTCGCCCAAAAATAACCCCTCAGAGACAAACCCAAGCGTATCATTTTATGCCTTTTCCTTTGGCACTCTGAACGGATTCCGAATAACACCCGTGTAATCCCCCCCCCATTGATGCAACACCCTGTAACATCCATTGCCAGGATTCAGCATCAAAATATAAATAGATAGCAAGGCTCATAGCCAATATCGCCACGCTTCCTGGCTGGATATGATAGGGGGCAGCTTGCGTCAACGTGTATTAGGTGCCAAGCTTGCTTGATGCCTCAGGACGGGCGATCAGGGCAAGGGCAACGGGCAGGCGCAGGGCACATAGATATAAGGATAAGGTAGGGTTAACGGGCAGGGCCGCCCCGACTACTTGAAAGCAAGTCTGGCTGGAAGGTGCAAGGCTTCCGAATATGGGACCCAACTTGTCGAGGGGTGGGTGCTGGGGGGATACCATCGAAACAGAAAACCGGAGTCCCACAACTGTTTAATCTTCCTATATTAAGTGCCTCAGATTTTTGACGAAAGATTTTCGCGTTTTTTGAAAGATGTTCTGTAGGTTGAGCGGATTTTGGGGTGGTATTCGTTTTTTTTACTACCCTCAATTTTTGTGAAAAAGTTTCACCCTTTCTCTTGGCAATCAGCAAAATTTATGAAGGGGAATAGGTATATGTCAAAAATAGTCTCCACCTTGTCAGTAATTCTCAATATGTTAAAGTATTGTGGATTACCATTCGAACTATTTTAAAGAAGGTCGCTTAATTCAACGCCATGGAGGTTATAATGCAACGAACGGCTTGCAGCCAAAATCAACTTGACGGATGCAGGAATTTATGATTATAGTAAACACAATAAAACATATTAATATCAATAAGAAAATCAGATTTTGTTACGTATAGTAAGCTGAAGTCAGTAAAACGTTGCTCTTGAAGAAAATGCTTGATTTCAAACAGATCTTCTTACTATCGGGACTGTTGATTTTCCAAATAATCGTATCTTCACAACCTTACATCTTCGATTTAGGCTGAAAACCAGCGCTGGTTGTACAGTCATCAATAATCAACAAATGATTCTGGCCTTTTTAATTCAATTGCGCTATCTTGACTCATGGTGGTTGTATTCTTTCATATTGAGTATTCAAAATGGATAATTATAGGGTTACAATCGCACAGAGAATACACGACCTAATTCCTTAATCACAACTTTTAGCTGTAACTCGATCAACTCTAATAATTGGAATCAGATCCGTCGAGCTAATGATACATGGTTATTCTCCTAATTCTCCCGGTACCAAATATCGTGTTCACTTAAAAAATCGGAGTTTCAGGATGGGTACTATCTATAAAAAAGACAGGGAAGGCAAAGGGAAAAGAATATGTTTGAGAAGGATAAAGGAGGGACAATATGAAGACAATATTAATTATGATCCTTTTAGTTGCGATTGTTTTAGGTGCAGGATACCTCGGCCTGCCTGTTTTGATAGAGAAAGAGGCTGCAGTTCTTAAAGCAGATATTCAAGATTTGAAGCAGAAACTTCAAAAGATTGAGGAGGAATCAAAGGTAGCCCCATTACAGCATGATTCTGATACCCAGAAGGTCATTAATACTGTGAATGCAATGTATTCTAAAGTAGTTAATCTTGAAGATTCTTTTAAGAAAAGTGCGTCTTCAATAGATGAGACAATAAAAAATCAGAAGGCAACTATTGAAGAAGCCTTGAAAAAACAGGCTGAAACCGTTGAGAAAATCAATAAAGAGACAGAGAGCAAGTTACAGAAGAGCATGTTCAACTCTCTAATGGCAAACATCAGAGGACATGTCCTGAAAGTTAAAGTAGAACTTGTAGCAAGGAATATTGGCAGCGCGAAAAATGAGCTTAGCCTCATTGATGAATCATTCGAAAAGGCAAAGACCTCAGCTTCTGAAGAAAACAAAAAAGTCTTCGAAGAGCTTCAAGGAACTCTTAAAAAAGCAAAGGAAGACATAGATACTGATTTACCAGCAGCAAGCAACAGAATTGACCTTTTATGGCATGAGATGAGCAAATTATTAAGATAAGCTTTTCCTGAGTGTTTTGCTTTCTTCAGATCTTCAAGGTATTTATATCGATCCGCATAATACGCCTTTATAAATTATACCATAAGATGCAAAGTTTTAAATTTGATAGCTGTATTGCTATAATCATTACCGCAGCAACAGCGTGTTATACAGACCGGAAATCGAAAGTTGGCGTCTTATGCGGATCTAACTAAACATTGTTGGTCCACTAAAGGGTTGAGGAGGTTTCTGATGTTCCGTATTCGCCGCATATTCGATGATGTCGTTCCAGCGAATCGACATGCGATAGAACAGGTTAGCGCAATTCTGCGTTCGCAGTTCGAGTTGTTTGATCGCCATAAAATCGACCGCATATCTGAATTGCTCCGGCATCCTTTGAAATACCGCTTTCGTTCGATTCTCTATGTAGCCGAAGACCATCGAGCCACCGTCCGTGGTCTGGCATTGCTTGATCACGATGCGGATCTGAAATTCTGCTACCTCGATTACCTCGCCAGCAACAGGAGGTTGGCAGGACGTGGCGTGGGCGGAGCGCTCTACGCCCGGGTTCGAAGTGAGGCCCTGTCTCTTGGTGTTGCCGGTGTGTTCTTCGAATGCCTGCCTGACGACCCGAAGCTTTGCCTCAATCCGGATGTTCTTAAACAGAACAGGGCGCGATTGAAGTTCTACGAGGCCTACGGGGCGCGTCCTATAGTGAACACTGCCTACGAAACGCCAGTTCGCCAGGGAATGGACAACCCTCCCTACCTTGTGTTTGATGACTTGGCGCAAAACCGCGTACTGCGCAGAAGCTATTTGAAACGGGGATTGCCTGCATTCTCGAACGGAAGTACAAGGACATTTGCAACCCGGATTACATCAAAATGGTTTTGGAGTCTGTGCGCGATGATCCCGTTCGACTCAGGCCGCAGCGCTACGCTGTGGCTCAGACCGTGGAGAAAAGGAATGCGGCCATTGCCGCCAATCTCGCCAAGATCGCTCTTGTGGTGACGGACCAACACGAGATCCACCATGTGAAAGAGCGCGGGTACGTTGAGTCGCCTGTACGAATCCGGTCGATACAACATGCCCTGGAGCCGACAGGAGTCTTTGATTCCGTGTCG
>JAHJQU010000485.1 GCA_018819005.1 Pseudomonadota bacterium
CAAACATGAGATCGGCCTTCTTGCCGGTCTCGAGTACATGGGGTACATAACGCCCATGATTTTATGCGTTTCTACTCTTTTCAGGACTAAGCCCCAACTCCTCCACAATAATCCGCCCACGCTCTGCTGCTCTGCTGGCTGCGAATTGGCACATTCTCAACTTCAAGCCCCATTGTAAATAAAAATAATATGACGCAACGCTCCCGGTTTGTCTATCCTTGATTGTCTCGGCATGATTTCCCCGCATCACACTTTCAAAAAGATAGCAACGCATATTTTCATGGGCGTTATGCCCTGCCTTAGTGTATGGTGTTGTTATAGTGCTATTCATCTCTTTCAGCTAAAAGTTTCTTTGCTTCTCTTAAATCAATTTTTGCGTGATAACCGTGTTTCTCTAATAAATATAAAAGATTCGACCCATTTAGTAAAGTTAGCGGTTTTGCTTTTGCGAATTCATATGCATCTGGCCCATAATCAGCAGTAGAAACCAAGATACCCTTGGTAGCTCCTTCATTTAGTACAGTACCATATAAATCCCGAACAGCAGAAACTCCAACTGTATTGGTATATCTTTTTGCTTGAATAACGATTTTTCCTCCCCTAATAGGATCAGGATCAAATGCAATTGCATCAACACCACCATCCCTGCTTGCTCGAGTTACCTTAACTTCTCCCCCACCAGTTTGAAATTCTTTCTCAAATAGCTCTCTAATTAAATGCTCAAAATCTTCCCAGTCCATTGCCGCTAAATTTGTAGTATTATCAATTTGATTAGCAACAGCATAGCTTTCAACAAAGCGTTTATCGACTCTACTGATTTGCAAAATGGGTTGAATAGGAGTTAAGCTACTCAGTTTGCTACTTGCAACACCTTTAAGATTTTTAAAGCATGATTTGGGGTCAACATTTGACAGATCAATACTTAAAAATTCGGTTTTCATTACTTGTATACTAAGAATACAAATATTTTCCTCCTTGCCGATTGCCTTGTTAATAGCTTTCACCCAGCCATTAAAAGAAATGGCTTCGATTGCATTAACAACATCTGCTTCGAACAATTCGTGAATTGTTCGAAGAGCAATTTTGTACATAGCATCATCAAACATTTTATTTGTTTGGGATTCCGAAACATAGTATTCTTTCAGATCCTTCCTTGATGCTATGTATTTCACATCTTTTACCTTGGGTAAGCGTTCTATTGCTGGCAATTCATATTCTAAAATTAGGATTTTGTTATCTGGATTATATTCCAGTTCAAAGTTTTTCGGGAAAGAATCTGGATATTCTGAATTATTCAAAACCATTTCACAGTATTCAATTATTGAATCATTATTTTGGGTTAAATATAATTCCTTCATTTGATCAATTTTTGCATTAAAATCGGCTTGCTTCTGTAAGAAAATATTATTTTGTTTCTCCCATTCAATGACATCTTTCTCCCATTTATAAATTTCATCGGTGAAATCTTTATCCAACTGTTTATTGGAGCTATCTATAGTGGCTTTTTGTTTTTCCCATTCTGAATAAGCAGTAAAATATTTATTATCAAATTCTCGAATTTTTCTTTCTTTTTTTGATTTGAATAGCTTTTCAAAGAAAGTTAAAACAGGGGTATATTCAGCGGATTGTTTTACAGGTTTGGGTGGATATTCTTTTTTTCTTTTTTGCGTTGGTTTAGCTGGTGATTGTTCAGGATACTTTTCTTTTTTCTTTAATCTTTCCCAATCAACTTTATCGTCTATTGATAAAGTACGAGTCAGAAGGTTATCAATTTCTTTTAAGGATTTGATCGCTGCTTCAGTTCTCGAATTTGCTTCTTCAAGGTTAGCTTCTTTTTCCGAATTGATACGACGTTTTGATTCAATGCTTTCCCACTTATCAATCCATTTCTGAGCTTGTAAATCTGCTTTGTTTTCAAGAATATCCAGTTCTGGTGCAGAGATTAATTTGTGCTCTTTTAGACCTTTATGATACATTTCCATAGTATATTTTAAAACACGTGTCTCAGAGACATTCCAACATTCTTGTGCCCGACCTGTTTGGATTTGATCTTTGCTCATTTTTTATCCCCTCGGATTGCTTAAAACACTTTAACCCAGCCTCACCAGCGGCGGCCACTGAACTTGATTCGAAGAACGCTGCTCCCCGCCGTCTGCGTGTAGGCGCTTGTCAGCGGGTACTGATTTCATCAAGCTCTTCTTGTGTAATCTGAATATTGTCGAGCAACCACTGCCGATAAATGTTGGCATGACCGTACAACCCTTTCAGTGCAGCCTCTATTGAAGGCACCGTTTCCCCCAAACTGAACTTGCTATAAAACGAGCCCTGTTTATAACTGTCTGGGGCAAAGCAGAAATTTTGTTCGTAGGCGGCATAGTCAAACGCTTCGTTTTTGCCCGTTCCGCAGAGTGTTTTGTTACCAATACACTTAGACCTGAGTGCGTCGACAATCTGATCAAGTTTTGGCAAATACGATGCCTCGTATTTTGAACCAAAGAAGTTATACCAATTACTTGAATTCCCATACTTCTCGATTGAATTTATGAACTCCATCGGATCACGAGAGCCCCACAGATTGAGGCGTTCCAGTTCGACATGCTCGCCCATAGGAGCTAACGACAAATTCTCTAAAACAGCGTCATGTGATTTTAGATTTGACGCCATCTTGCAAATGTTGTGTCTAAAGCTTTTCCCTTTCACCGGGATGCCGTAGAATAGAAAGTTGGCTTTTAGGTACTTCTCAATAGCTTGCAATACTGGCCAGAAAAACGGCCTATGCTGGTGATTTAAACCCATGTACCTGGCGTTGATGTAATCAATGTCAGCGGGATAGACGAATGTATCAATAATGACACTCGCAATTCTTTGTTGAACCTTCTGCTGTTGATCAAGAGTGAGCCGTTCGATGTTTCTAATTTTCAAAGTCATGGATTGAGCCTAGATCCTCGGCGATTGACCGCTAACCCTAAATCAGCCGCCCGGCTTTTTGGGTCGGCTGGATTTTGAGGTTATACTTTTTCTATGAAGAACACCAATGCTTGCTCAGATAGAACCTTGCCTTTATGCTTATGTTCAGGTCCATCTGGGATGAAAACACCGTCACCTGGATTGTAAGTTATTTTGGTGCCGGAATATTCGATTTCCATTTTACCGCTGATAAGATAACCGCAATGTCCCTTTTCACACCAATGAGGAGGCATTTGATTTGAGTACTCTACAAGCCGGATGCGTTGACCATCTTGATCAATGTATTTATGCCTTACTCCGACAATTGGATTTTCCCATTCGATTTGATCAAAATTAATTTTGTAAGGGAAAGTCATCCCTACCTCCTCGAAGTATAACGGCAAGCTTGAGCAATTATAGGGGACATCAATATATAAATTGACAGCGTTATTAAAGACATGAGAGCGGACTTAGGAGTATAAGAAGACTTCGAGATTTGCTGCATAACGTGCGCGGAGGAATAGCCAGTTTTCCAGAGCTTGTTAGGTTCAGCAGGAAGCCGTTTTTGATAATCGGCATTATACATGACGGCGCTATTATCCACTCCCACTCCCCTTGTCTCAAATCCTGCTCATAGGCCCGACCAAGGAGCTTCCGCAGCAGGGGGTTTGCGGTAAATTATTAATGACAGGCGGGGAAAGTTCTGTTCACGCCTGTAAAATTTATATCATGCGCAACATTTTGTATTTTATTTACCCTGCCACCGCATATTCCACTGTTCGGGGGTTTTCCATACGCTGTGATGCATTCAGTATTTCCATTCCCACAACATTTCCGACTTTATCGAAATCGAGAATTATGCCGGGTTTTTCTTCATCACTTTCCTCAATCGGAGCATTGCTAAAAATTATACGAAGGACATCAACTTCGGGGTCATAGGTTATTTTCATGGTTACCTCCAATACTTTTTGATCTTGCTCGTTTTATAAACTGTAACGACCTTTTCCGGCTCAACAGTATCGTTCACAATTACCCTGACAAGGTAATTCTTTCCTGTTTCCGAACCGATTAAAGATTGATATGCTTTCATATTTCCATATTCATCAACAATCTGCTCCGGATTCTGCAAGATGGTCTGAACAAGATTTTCAGGTATTTCCCTCCGGTTCATTTCATTTCTGGCATGTCTGGAGATTTCAAATTTCATTTATCATCCTATTAGTCATCGCTGACCATGCAATACGACATAAACACCAGCCCTAAAAAGGAGAGTCAACCGGCTCTCAACAAGTATTTTTCTATTCATGCGTTATTATTTATTCACTCCCCTTGTCTCAAATCCTGCCTTTCGGCCCGATCCGCGCGCTTTCGAAGCAGAGTATTTTGGGTTAATTATTGACAGGTGGGAACAAAGCTGTTCACATATATATAACGAATTAATATCATGCGCAACAGTTTGTATTTTATTTGCATTTTGACCGGATTTTGTCAAAGTATATTTGAAAAGGGCCGGGGAGGGCTATCCGGAACCCAAAGGCCACTCACTTACTCCGGACACTATGATACAGCTACATCCCACGTGTCAGCCACAGATTCCTATATCCCTCCCTGAACAGAATCTCTCTCTCTTTTAAGAGGCAAGATTGATTGTGCGCCAGACAGTCGGCTATGTTTCCCTTCTTGAATTCTTCAATACATTTAATGCCCGCTCCCGGGAAAGGATCGCTATAGGTTTCAATCCCCAATCTTCTAACGACAGCCTCTTTACTCTCTTTTCCCTTCTTAATGTCACCATCGAACAGAACTGTTTTTCCCGTTGAGAAATAAAGAACTCCTCTTTCGAACTCGGTATTGTATGCGAAGAATGGTCGCTCAGAAAATCCAAAAAAGTCTATGCTTTGGAGCGAATCGATGAATGCTGGAATGTGATCAAATTTCTCAACATATTTTTGAACCAACGTGTTTTCAAACAAATATCCGAAAAGATACGGCTGAACTAGTCCATATTTACTGAGACCGCTGAGATTATTCCGGATCAGTCCGATGGTTTCCAGATCGATAATTGTCCCCCTTACCGGTTCACCCTCAACACTCACAATCCGTTCTTTTACCTCGTTCATAATAGAATAACCATATAACAATCAAACTCTTCAAGCATTGCCGATCTCTTGCACACACCACTGAATTGCACTGAAGAAGTGCGCCATAGCATCTTGATTTCCAAGTAAGCTGATGGGAAAGGATGGTCTTCCCGTCAGATTAAAGTTTCCAGGAAAGTCGGGGATTTTTTTCAATCGATCAAGAAAGTCACGACGCAGAGGTTCATTGTCAAATGGAGGGTATTTCATAATCTTATCGAAACGAAATTCCACTTTTCCGTCTACCCTGAATCCGAATATGCGGCAAGTGCGGGCCTTGTCAGAAAATATCCAAAACGTGGCCCTCGAATCTACTCTCATTGAAGAGTAATCAAAACCGAATGGCTCCAGGTTAGCCAGATCCTCAAAACTTCTGACAATTTCAACTTCCCCGGCAGGCCGTCTTTCCTTGAATTCTACGTACCAGGATTCTTTGTCGTATGAAGTGAATTTCCGAGGTAACGGCTTTCGAACCTCAACACCAAACAGCCTTGGTATTATGATTTGATATTCTTCGTATTCATAGTAATCAAGCTCGACGGCATAAATATCGAACTTGCTGTTTTGATTAACGTAAAGTATTAAATCCTTCAGCCGCTCATCAATCGAGTCCATCACAATTACAAATTTAATGATGCCTTCATTGAGATTACTTCTTAACGATTCCATCATGGCTTCCGTCTGTTCATCATCGATCTCAAAGAAGTCCATGGCCTTCTGCCGGAAATCTACACCGAAGGCTTTTCGGCATCCTCTGTCCAGTATTCCAACGAACTCATTATAGTCGGCTGAATGCTTCCATAATGAAGCTCCATAGTCTAATGCCTGAGCAAGCACGGCCCTCTTATCGGTATTTCTATAGAGTTTTGTCTCGACAACATAAAGATCCCCGTCTTTGTCCACCGCCAACGCATCGATTGGCCCAGAGTTTGTGAGAAACTCTCGCGCTGCCACTAACAACTTCTTATCTTCTTCCAGTTCGCACACTGGAATGGATTCGGGATTTTTGTGAATGTATTCTTGTAGCATCGCTTCGTTTCTGAAGGTTGACCTTTCCACCAGTTCGGCAGGATCTCCATTCTTTGATATGATCATAGGCATGGTCTCATTCTCCTCTTCGGCCTTCAATGTCTTATGCAATTTAGCTGTAATCCTCAATCATATTCATTTCGGCGTCTGGCACGGTCTAATGCAAAGACCCCGTTGACGCGGATGCCGGCAATTAAAGGAGAACTGGCTCAAGGGTTACAACTCGATTAACCCACTTGGTCCTAGGCCACCGGGACGTTCGTGCTGAACGTGCATTGCGGCACAGCCCCCTCCGGAATCTTTTTTACAACTAAGAGTTTTGGGTGATTATATTTATAAATGACACGCAGAGACAAATCTGTTCACACATATAAAATATTCATATCATGCACAACCGTTTGTATTTTATTTGCATTTTAACCGGATTTTGTCAAAAGGTATTTATAATTTGTATTCTTGTCTGCTGCCGGGCTTGCCAGTGTCTGCCCTTTGCCGGTCGGATTCGAAGGAGGCGACCATCAGCCTGTGGCATAAATGTCATCGAGAGACTGCCGGGCTTCCTGATAGATCTTGGTGGAAAGCCAGAGCGATGAGGCTTCAAGACCGTTTAACGCTTGTTCCGTTTCTGCCCGTGATAGATGCTTATGAGCAGCATTCCAAAGAATAACACCCAAGGATCCATGCACCTCCAAGCCCAGGAGTGAGACAAAAAGCCGAGTTGTTGAATCGTCGGTAAGAAACCAGTCCGCTTTTTTCCTTCGCGCCAGGACGAGAGCTTCAGCCTCTCCGTCGTGGATATCGCCGGATTTTTTCCAGATACCGGATTCCTTCTGCTCATGAAGGGACAGACTTATAACCTGGAGCCACTCAGGCCAGGGCTCTTTCATTTGAATGGTGGTTTGAACTTCGTTGAAAACGCGCTGGGGAAGGTAAAGATTGCCCGTTTGCCTTAGCAACTGCAGGCA
>JAHJQU010000486.1 GCA_018819005.1 Pseudomonadota bacterium
CAACCCATCCAAGACATTCTATCCCGTTTCACGGGATATGGAATGCAGGAACATGAAAAAGATGAGCCTTGAGGCTGTGGTAAGAAGCCTTGAGAATATGGAAGGGGAGGTAAAAGTTCCTGAGGATATAAGGGTGCGGGCGAAAGAAGCCGTCCGGAAGATGATAAACCTTTCGCTTAAATGAGCTTCTTTGGGGAATAATTATTCCGGACTTCGAAGTCCAATGTTCGAAGGTCGTTGTTGGCGTCTCAATGCTGCTTTTACGGCAACGAGCACCTGTTCCTGTTATCCTGCCGGATCTTCCGGAATATCGGCATTAGTGTAAACCTTCTGGACATCGTCGCAGTCTTCGAGTGTTTCCATGAGCTTGATCATTTTTTCTGCGTCTTTTCCTGCCAGATTTGTAGTTGTCTGGGGCAGCATGGTTATCTCAGACTCCTGGCTGGGTATTGATGCTTTATCGAGGGCCGCTTTCACTGATTCAAAATCATTTGTACTGGTGATTATTTCAAAGCTTCCGTTGTCTTCCCTTACATCTTCAGCCCCGGCTTCAAGGGCGATTTCCATTAGAGTCTCTTCATCTGTATTCTTTTTTGAAACAGTAATATATCCTTTCTTGCTGAACATCCATGCCACGCATCCGTTTTCGCCTAAATTCCCGCCGCTTTTGCTGAATATATGACGGATATCGGCAACAGTCCTGTTTTTGTTGTCCGTTAAAGATTCGACAAGCACCGCGGCGCCTCCGGGACCGTAACCTTCGTAAGTGATCTCTTCGTAACTGACACCTTCAAGCTCGCCGGTCCCTTTTTTTATTGCCCTTTCAATATTATCTTTCGGCATGTTCTCGGCCTTTGCGGCAAGAACCGCCACCCTTAGTCGCGGATTCGAAGCCGGATCGCCTCCGCCTCCCATGCGGGCCGCAACTGTAATTTCCTTTATGAGCTTTGTAAATACCTTGCCGCGCCTTGCATCTGCCGCGCCTTTTTTATGTTTTATGGAAGACCACTTGCTGTGACCTGACATGCCGACCTCCTGGTAAATTTTGGCGGAATTATTGTTTTTTCCCTAAACCAATTATATAAATCTCTTTGCTGGCCTTACGGCTGCTTTGCGGTTTAAAAATCTTGTGAGTGTTATATGCAGCCTTAACCATTTCTGAAAATTTTTTGAAATCATCCCCCTGAAAAATTTTACATAAAAAAGATCCCCCTGCCACAAGAACTTTGTCTGCAATATCAAATGCCGCCATACATAAATCATATGATCTGGCTGAATCGACAGACTTGTTTCCTGTTGTAGCCGGAGCCATATCGCTTATCACGACATTAAAATCATTTCCGATTGAGGAGAGCATTTCATCGTCAATGGACAGAATATCGCATATATAAATCCCGGCATTTTCAGGAATATTAACAGTGACCGGCTTTATATCCAACCCGACCACAGATCCATTTTTTCCTGCCATGGCTGATGCATAAAGGATCCATGAACCGGGGGAGCATCCCAGGTCAAGAACTCTGTCCCCCTTTTTTATAATTTTATTACGGTTTTGAATTTCCTGCAACTTGTACACCGATCTTGCAGGATAATTATCTTTTTTAGCCTGGCGGGAGAAATGATCTTCCCACTTGCCGGCCTTTGAGGCTTGTCGTTTCATATACTCAAGTATTTTCCAAGTCAAGCAAGATGACGGCTTCGTAAAAAGTCATTTAAAACAGAAACTCCATTGCTTCCGATATGTTTTTTATCCCGGCAAGCTCTATTTTCCCGATTCCCGCCATGCGTTTCAGATTGCTGTCAGGTACAAGGCATTTTTTAAACCCCATCTTCTGAATTTCAGAGACCCTTGTTTCCACATGACTTATGGCTCTTACCTCGCCGGTCAGGCCGACTTCACCTAAGACAACCGTTCCTTCGGCCACAGGGCGGTCCAGAAAACTTGATGCGACAGCGGCTATGATTCCCATATCTACCGCAGGCTCATATATTTTAACGCCTCCTGCGACATTCATGAAAATATCGTAGCCCATGAGATGCATTCCGAGTTTTTTTTCCATAACGGCGACCAGCAGGGCAACCCTGTTATTATCAAGCCCCAGGATTGTTCTGCGGGGAGTTCCGAAATTTGTGCTGCTTGCAAGAGCCTGGAGCTCAACAAGAATCGGCCTTGTACCTTCCATGCTGGCTGTTACGACAGAGCCGGGTGAACCAAGCGGCCTTTCCGAAAGGAAAGCAGCAGATGGATTGGTAACTTCATCGAGGCCTTTTTCCTTCATTTCAAAGACCCCGATTTCATTCGTTGAGCCAAATCTGTTTTTAACCGACCTCAATATTCTGTAAACATGGTTCCTGTCTCCTTCAAAATATAAAACCGTGTCAACCATATGCTCAAGAAGCCTGGGGCCTGCGATTGCCCCGTCTTTGGTAACATGGCCAACCAGAAATGTTGGAATATTCGATTTTTTTGCATTAAGCATAAGCTTCATGGCTGATTCCCGAACCTGGCTGACGCTTCCCGGCGCTGAAGAAAGATCGGGACAGAACATTGTCTGTATTGAATCTATTACAAGAACATCGGGCCTGACCGAGCCGACAATTGATAATATGGCTTCAACGTCAATTTCTGAAACAACAAGAAGGCCGCACGATTCTGAAGATAGTCTTCTGCTTCTTATTTTTATCTGTTTAACCGATTCCTCGCCGGAAACATACAGAACTTTCAGTCCCGCCTTAGACAGTCCGGAAAGGGCCTGGAGCATGAGGGTCGATTTCCCTATTCCAGGATCACCTCCCAAGAGAATCATTGTTCCGGGGACAAGCCCTCCTCCAAGGACGCGGTCGAACTCGCCGATTCCTGTTGAAATGCGCTCCTCGCCGTCAAACTCAATGTCATCAATGCAAACAGGCTCTCTCTGGGCAGACAGGAGGCCTTCTATGGAAGCGGGGGGTTTTGTGTTCAGATATTCTTCGACAAAGGTCTGCCACTGACCGCAGTCAGGGCATTTACCAAGCCATTTTGGAGCCTGGTATCCGCAGGACTGGCAGCAATAGATGGTTTTTGTGTTTTTTTTCAATTTGAAAAATTATCCGCAACTTACCTGACAGAATTTACAGGATTAACAGGATGATTTGTCGGGCCGCTCCGGAAGAGCGGCCCGAAACACTTATCCGCTTCGCGGCGGGTGGTAATCGCAGCTTATCACTTTGTGAGTCAAGCCTTCTTTTCCCACCGGATCTTGTCAATCATGTTAATCCTGTCTAAAAACCCCGGTCGTCATTATTATTTGACAATATAGCATATAACATGTCTATTATGCCAGATATTATAAAGGGTTCTATTTATGAATCAGGAAAAAACAAATATTTCTTTTCCGGTCGATTATCATATTCATACCATCCTTTGCAACCACGCCGGAAGCAGCATGGAAGCTTATATAAAAAAAGCTGTTTCCATGGGATTTCAGGAAATATGCTTTCTCGATCATTTAACATTAACGGAGCCGGGGCATGAGTTTTCCATGACTCCTGAAGAGGTGCCTCTTTATTTTAACGCGGTTCAGACTCTGAAAAAGCGCTATATCGGGATTATAAATATTAAAGCGGGCCTTGAGATTGATTTTAATCCTTTTCACGTTGACCTGTTAAAAAAAATTTCAGAGTCATATGCATTTGATGTCATCGGAAGCTC
>JAHJQU010000487.1 GCA_018819005.1 Pseudomonadota bacterium
CCCCCCCTTTTTTTTATATTCTCAATAAACGATTCAGGAAAATCATTTCCGCAAAGAATAATGGTCGAAGCCCTTCTTAAGAAAAGGAGAATGGTCACAACAAAATGATAGCTCATGGAAAGCACCCATATGACGACATCTTCAGGAGTCATGCGAAGCGCCCTGTCTGCGGCGTCCGTTCTTTCAATTATCGATTCGTGCGACAGAAGAACGCCTTTGCTCGCGCCGGTTGTGCCTGAAGAGAATCTTATGAATGCGGGATTCAGGGCATAATATTCTTCAGGAAGAAGATCCTTCGCTTTTCTGCTGAGCAGGAAAAATTCCCTGATGCCGTTAAACCCTGAAAAGAAAGGTTCAGCATCCATCCCGGAATAGGACGGCTTGTCAAAAATGAGGCAATTGACATCTATCCTGTTTAAAACAGCATCAGTTTCATCCCATGAAAGAGAGGATGAAACCGGAACGACTGCCGCTTTTGCAGCAAGTATTGCAAGGCTTATAATGATATAATCGATAGAGTCGTTACAGAGCAGGGCGATCCTGTCTCCCGGTTTAATCCCATGATTTTTCAGCCGGGAAGCCAGGTTTTCAGAGGCATCAAGAAGTTCACGGTATGATATACTCTGATTATCCTCGATAACCGCGATTTTATCGCCGTAACCGGCAGTCTCTTTTTTTATGGTTTCAAATATGTTCACCTGCTTTTCTCCGGCAAGTAATCCCGGTGGATATTGTAAAGGGAGAAGATGTATTTTGTGCCTCCAGAAATTGCCCTGTAAAGATCCTTTAATGGAACTTTGATTTTGTTGACCCGCAGCGGGTTTGCGCGCAATGCAAGGCTGTTTAATCTTCCGAAATGCTGGTAAAAGCGTTTTAAAGGAAGCCGGGTCGGAAGCACGGAATGCATGCAGTCATAAAAGCGGTACGAATCACATATGAACCTGTGCTTGTTGTCATGCCAGAATTTTGTTCCGGGAGATGGGGAGAGAACAGTAAACGTCACTTCCGCGGGGCTTACATTATCAACCTCTTTTTCAAGCCGCCTGAAATCCTCGACAGTAAAGTCAGGATGAACAATGAAGGCGGCATGAAGGGTTATTCCCCATTCCCGTAATAGGTCCACGGCTTTTCTGTTTGTTTCAACGTTTGTCCTCTTTGAGTATTCATCAAGGCGCGATTTGTCCATGGACTCAAGGCCGACATAGACCAGATCGAGGCCGGCTTTTTTCCATATGTTAAAGACTTCAGGATATTTTACTATGGTGTCGCTTCTCGCCCAGCTTATGTATTTCTTTTTAATTCCGCGCTCAATAAGAAGCTTTGCAATCCTGGTAACTCTTGCCGGGTTCAAAAACATCTCATCATCTACAAAATAAATGTGCTCTTCACGAATGCGTTCTATCTCATCGACAACATCTTCCGGGCTTCTCTGCAGATATCTTCCGTGCATAAGATGCGGTATGACACAGAAAGAACAGGAAAAAGCGCACCCGATTGAAGTGCGCATGCTTGCGACTCTCGGGAACATCGTGTCAAGCCTTCCCGTAGAGCTGGAAGTCCAGACGCAAAAGTATTTCGATCTGTCCACAAGATCCCTTCTTGGACGAGGTATCTCGCCTGCTGACGGATATACCGGCGGGGAAAGTTCGGCTTTTTCATTAAACAGAGGGTCTTGCGGGGAAAGAGAGAGGTCTTCATAATGGAGGGATTCATTGTTTTTGAACCTGCGTACAAGCTCCCGCATTACGGTTCCACCTTCACCCCGGACAATGATATCTATCTGCTTAACCGCATAATCTTTGGGGAGAAGTGTCGCATGAACTCCTCCTACGACAGTAACTATAGCGGGGTTGAAATCCTTAACCATCTTTGCGAAATTTTTTACAGCATCGACATTCGTACTGTATCCCGAAAAACCGGCCATATCAGGAGAATATTTCGATAAAGTATTTCTGAAAGCTCCGATCGGGTCCTGTTCAACACTGAGATCAAGAATTAAAACATCATCTTCATCAGGTACTCCCCCTGCAACTATTTCAAGCTCAAGGGGCTCAAGATGAAGAAAACCTTCCTGAAGCCGCTTTGCAACCAGAAGTTCAGGGTGTGGTTTAACCAGCAATATTTTCATAAATAATCCTTGACGGCTTTTTAAAAAGTCCATCTGCTGTGTTGTGCTTCATTCTTCGTTATTGCGGCGTACTAAAATGTACGCCTCATTCCTTAGAATTCGCACGCCCTGCATATGGAGCTTTTTACTTTGCCGTCCCCAATTGGCTGTCTTTATAATCTTTATTTTGAGTTTTGCCTAACGCCATACCGCAATCGGGCATCCTGTCAATTTACGAATTATTATGAGACTATCAATTCTTTTGCTGCAGCAAGCCCGGCCTGTTCGCCGAGGGATATACAGGTTCCCATGACCCTCGTTGACCCCAACGCCTCAGGGGATGCCGATATACAGCGTCCGGCACAGTAAAGATTCTTTATGTCCCGTGATTTCAGACAGCGCAATGGAATTTCATAGTATGTGCCTGGCGCAAGATACTGAAAAGAAGGTCCCTTTTTCCGATCCCAGATCTCTATCGGCCACGCATTTTTTACAACGCCGTCATTAAATTTACTGGCTGACAGAACATCTTCTTTTGTGAGAGTGTACTCACCGGTCATGCGCAAGCCCTCACGTTCAACTATCACGGAAGAAAGTTCATAAATATATGAGTCGTGGAACGTGGAAAGAGACTCTGATAAAACAGCGTGAACTTTTACCGCGTAGTTTATGGCTTTTGATATTTTCTCCCGACCTCCGCCCGCAGGAATGCTGATGAGGCAATATCCTTCACCTGAAACATCTCCGGGAGTAAATTTTGTGTACTTCAGATATGGAGGGAGCTTTTTTCTTCTGACAGCCCCGGATATACAGTACGGAACACTTATGGGAGCCATCTCTCCGGGATCATTTATGCCTTTTATCTTAAAACAGAAACCGGCAAGCTGGCGCTCACGGGCTGTAGAAAGCTGGTGTGCGGCCCGGCTCAAGCGTATTAAAGTTCCGTCTCCGCTGCAGTCGATAACCTTACGGGGTATTATCCTGATTTTCCCTGTTTGGCCTTCTGCCGTTACACTCTTTATGAACGAGTTTTTTGTCTTAACGGAAACAACTTTTTTTTCGTAAAGAATCCCAAGGCCAATCTGTTTTTCACTCAATGACTTTAAAATGGTAACAAGATCTTTTGTTCTGAAGGAAAGGAGATAGACTTTTCCCATCTGAATGATACCGGTATCGGATGAGAGCCCTTTCAGTCCTGAGCAGATTTCTTCTGCTATTCCGCCATTCAAGGTTTTGAAGGGAACTTGATCTCCGGTTGGAAATAATCCGCAGATATAACGATGCATGCCGGAAACCGGAATTCCACCGGGGAATCCGTTTTTTTCGACAAGGAGGGTGCATGCGCCTTCACGCGCAGCCTTTATGGCAGCAGAGATTCCGGCCATACCTCCGCCGACAACAAGGATATCACAGGATATTCCCATCATTCATTCCACTCCCAGGCGGGATTTTAACAAGTCAAATATTTTTCCGGACTCTTCGTCGGTCAGCATGCCGTCTATATAGGAAAGAATTATATTGAGGTTTTCTTTTGACTGCTGAAAAAAGATTCCTATCCCCGGCGGAACGGGAACTCTTGGCATGTGAAATATGTTTATTATTTTATTATCCATGAAACACGAGGACTCATATGAAGTTTCTCCCACGTAGGAAAAAGAGAAAGAGGCTATCTGACCTTTTAAATAGATTTTCAAAAGGCTGCCAAGAAGAGGCAGGGGCGCTATCCGCATTAAAAGGCTTGCCTTGCATATATCTCCGGGAAGATCAGCCTTTACCTGGTTGTACATTTGTTCTTTTACAGATTTCAGCAATTCCGGAAACCTGACAGCCAGATCAGCTCCTACCTTAAAAATAAAAAAAGAGACATTGTTGAAAAAAACCTGCCGCATTACTTCTTCCTTTTTCCTTGTGTCAATTGAAACCGGAATAACATAATTTCCGGATGCAAATCCCCGTCCGGCAAAGATTTCATGCAGGGCAGAAACGGAAGCTGAAAGGGCATATGGCATCAGCATGAGATAGCCGGCTTTATTAAATGCATTTTCAGTTATTGCTTCCGCCGCCTCCCTGCTGAAAGAAAGAATTTTGAATTTAAAACCAATTTTTTTGCCGGGAGGAAGGGGTAATACGCGGGGAGGAACCCTGTCCGCTATCTGAAGAAAAGCCCTGTTTACGCGCTGTCCGGCCTTAAACTTATCCATCCACATGGAAAGATGGGCCGGCTCGGTAATCGTCATGTTGCCTGAATCTTCCCCGCCTTCCCAGTCCTTCTGGAATATGTTGAGAAAAGCTTCAGCGTTTCTCGCGTCAAAAACGAGATGGTCAAAGGTCATTGCTACATAGCTTTTTCCCCCTTTTGTTATAAGATGAAAAGCTACATGCTCTTTCCTGTTTCTAAAAGGCCTGTTTATTCCCTTTTCAAGGCTGGTTAAAACATCGTCAAAAGACGCGCCTTCCTTATGAGAATTGGTTAAATGAATTATTTCAAATGAGATCTTGCCTGTCCCTGCGGCGGGGATTTTCCAGTAAGGCGCAAGATTGAAATCCCTTGAAGTGTGGCCGTTTAACACCGGGTATTTTTTCATAAAAGCTGAAAGAGAAGACTCGATCTGCAAGGCATCGACTTTTCCGTGCAGCTCAAGGATCACCTGTGACATGAATCCTGTCCCTGTTTCTTTCAGGGTCATGTAATTTAAAACATGTATAATCCAGTCGATTCCTGTTAAATAGCGTTTGTTTTTTGAGTATGGCAGAGAAATCTTCATATACACTTAAATTGAGGCATTACGTAACATCTTCAAAAGTCTCATGCCATAACCCTGATTTTGGAAGCAAGTGACCTTATTGTCTTAAAATCGTTCCTGGTAAGGCCGGATTCCATAAGTCTTATTTTGAAAGTCTTTTCTATGACAACAAGGAGTTCAACAAAGCCAAGGGAATCCAAGCCCATCTCATGGAGTGGAACTTCGGGTCCTACCGAGCCTTGATCCATGGAGAGTATTGCAGCAACTTCTTTTATCAGTGTTTCTTCAATTTCTCCGCTTTCTTTATTCATATACTATTTAGCCTTCTTCTTAATACCGCCTTCAGAATCGACGTTTGACCTTGAAAATCCGGGGAATGCCACCGGTTCTCGCTAACCCTGCCGCAAGCAGCGAGGGATGCGATAGCTGTTTCGGTTCAAAAATAAAACTTATGGATCAGTACTGCAGGTTCTGAGATATCGTCTTTTCTATGCCGCCTTGGCTGCTGTATGGGGAGCCGGGGCACCCCGCAAAAGGCCTTGTGCGCTGAGGTCCTCATCAACATCCGGCCAGTGAATTCTGTATCCGGCTCCAGTAATGCGCCAGTTCGATCGTTGTGCGGGCGTAGCATGCAGCAGACGCGGGTACCATGCCAGGGGAACTGTTATTGTCCGTCCGTCGTAAAGATATACACTAATTGCGTCGTCAGTAACACGGACGTCCATGACACGCTCACCTGCTTTAGGTTCCAAAGTAGTCATTCTATGCCTCCAATAATTCCTTATCACACCTCTTCATTTTAATAAAGCCCTGTTAATTTTATCCATATTTCCCAAACATTGTTTGTCAGGTTAGATTTGCGGGCTATATAAAAAATGAAAAAACAAGCGGCGTCGGCTCATGCTGGAAACAGCTCCTGCATTGCAGACATGAATTCACCGAGCTGCAACTCGAGCCTATAGTAACTGCTTTCTCTCAATCGTATCATTCCAAGGCTGTCAAGAGACGAAAAGAATTTGACAACAAGTCGCCCCGCCTCAACGACGTGAGAGTCGTCTCTGTATCGGTCACGAAATCGAAGGGCCTGCTTCCACTCACTTTCTATCGTTGTTGCAAGTATGGTGTACAAATCCAAGGCATGATAGCGTCCGAATTCCTTGTCCGTATCATCAATCCTGTCTCTGAAGGCAAACAGCTTCATCATTAAGAATGTGTAGGGTTGCGGCAGAAAGACCTCAGCGTGCATTGGCCCACCTGTACCGGATTTTTCATCAAGGAATACACTCAACAACCCTTCCTCCAATGTCAGAGCCTCATCAACAGGATGAGCGTGAATACCAACTGAAGGGTTTGGCCGTGCACGGCGGGAGTCCGTTCTTACCGACGTACCTTCAAAGCGGTTTTGCGGACCCGTAAGGATATCTATCTTGATGCTGCCCGCTTTATCGCCTCCACGGCCGGGTTTCACAAACTGGTATTTCTCGGCGCCTTTAACAACCTTGTAGCCCAGCCTGGTAATCGCCTCTGCAAGTGGTTTGAGTTTCGCAGGTTCAATAAGCAGCTCAGGCCGCAAAAACAAATCGAGGTCATTGGTGGAACGCGGTTCAGGCCATTGGGTAAGAAGGGTTTGCACTTTTATACGGCGCACATAGTCGGTCTTGAGATAGATGCCGAAACCACCACCTATGATAAGCTTCACATCGGTACCATGAAGCTCGTAGAGCAAATCGAGTAACTCTGTTTGAAGGACCGGCATTGTGATCATGACTGCACCTGCTGAAGATTATTCAAAGATATATGACATTACCTGTTCGGCGGTCTCTTTATCCCTCTTGTCGCCGGCCATCAACTCAAGATATACTTGTACAGGGGAGGCCCACCAGAAGTCTCTATCATTCCTTGAGTCAAAAAAAACTGTTTTATCGTCCGTTTCGATCAGTTCGAGGTTCGGAAACCGATCCGTTTGACTTCCCGGCAATAGCTTAAGCAGCTTCTCAAGGCAAGGACAATAGACGGATAACATATCCCCTCGCTGCATCACGGCGTATTTCTCAACCGATGATAGCCCTGAAGCTGCAAGAGGCGTATCAAGTTGCTGTGATAAATTCATCAGCAATTCCAGCAATGGTCCACGATCCTCCAAAACCTTAAGGCGGAGTCGTTCTTTGATGTTCGGCGGGGTGTAGTTTTTAACCAGTTTTTCCAACAGCTTGTCAGGTTGCAGCAGACAAATAGTATCTTTGCGCGTAATGATCAGATCCTCTTCCAGCGTTTTCAAAGCCTTAGACACAGTCGATAAGCTCATGGGTTTCTTATTCCAACTATTCACCAGCAGGTTGCGTCTATTGATCTCTAAGCAGATCTCCTGAACAGTGTCGTAACCGGAACGGACAAAGAAAACCCTCCCGACCATTGAACTGTTCTTGCGATAGATATTCTTGATCGGAGCCGAGGAAGAAAATCGATTTTTCCCGCCGCTGCGAAATACTGCAAATATGCCCGGAACTACTACAACACCATTGCCGCACATGTCTATGCCGCTGATACCTTCCCTCTCCAGCTCTTCCAATTGACGTTCATTGAGAAAAGGGAGAAACAACAGGGGGCTGTATCCCTTCCGGAGCCGCGAAATTTTCAGCAGGTTCAACCCATCCTGAAACGCCTTGGGCGTCGAAAGGGGTTTACATTCAACGGCAAATTTCACTTTGCCTTTGCGCCATGATGCTTCCACAAGCGCATCGAGCCGACGATTTCCATTAATCTCTAATTGGCCTTCCAGAAAGCGAAAAGAGAGAGGTGAAAGAGCAATCTTACCTCTTATCAACTGGGAAAGCATTTCTTTTTTTGTAGGCATTTTCCTGAATTCCTCCATTTTCCTAAACAGGAATATGGCATTATTCAGGAAAATATGCAAGCTTTATCTCTTTATTCAAAATACCAAAAAAATGTCCTCCTAAATCACTCTTTTCCTATTCAGCTAAAGTAGGCTTTTTAATAAACAAAAAAGCCCGACCCTTATTTAAAAGCCCGAGCTTTGATTGTTTGGTTCCCCCCTTACGGATGAAGTTAGACAATTGTCTTAATGTGACAATATTTCTGGCTTCTATCTCTTGAGTAGTCACAATTATTATTTATTGGTTTTAATCTTCGATCTGATGCCGCCTTCAGAATCTACGTTTGACCTTGTAAATCCGGGGTAGCTTGCGGGTTCTATTCTTTCAATTTTAAAGACTTTGTCATCTTTGAAATATACATTTACCTTGTGCAGGCGTGCGTACCAGTAGTGCCAGATGTCGCTCGTCAGAAGGGGTGTCTTGTGAGTGGGTGGATATCCGTATGCCATGAGAACCGCTTTTTTGCTCATTCCCAGAGTTATAATGCCTTTCTTTATATTTTCCCGATCGGCTTCAGTTGCCTGGTAGTAATCACCGACTCCG
>JAHJQU010000086.1 GCA_018819005.1 Pseudomonadota bacterium
CTGCATCTCATTCAGGAAATATAATGCATCCAAAGGAGTTATTTTAGATATATCAATTTTGTTTAACCGTTCAACAAGAAAATGTTCCGGTCTGGAAAACATGTCAAGCTGCAAATGGCCTTTTTTAGTTGCGGCCTCATCCCCGGCAAATACAGGAGAACCATTTACCCCGTGTTCATTTTCTATTTTATAAAGAATTTTTTTTGCGCGCACAATGATTTTCTCAGGAATACCTGCCAGTCTTGCAACCTGAATACCGTAGCTCCGGTTCGTCCCTCCTTCAGCCAGTTTCCTTAAAAAAATTATTTCATCATTCCACTCTTTCACCAGAATATTAAAATTCTTCACACGCGGCTTTGTTGCCGAAAGTTCTGTCAGCTCATGATAATGAGTGGCAAAAAGGGTTTTAACACCATTGCCTTTAAGATCATGAAGATATTCGGCAACCGCCCAGGCAATACTTAAACCGTCAAAGGTGCTCGTGCCCCTTCCTATTTCATCCATGATGACAAGGCTTCTTGAAGTTGAATTATTAAGTATATTTGCAGTCTCCTGCATCTCCACCATGAATGTGCTCTGTCCGGAAGAAAGGTTATCAAGAGCTCCAACCCGGGTAAAAATCCTGTCGGTAATATTAATGGAAGCTTTTGCTGCCGGTACGAATGCCCCCATATGTGCCATGAGAACTATCAGGGCAACCTGCCGGAGAATGGTTGATTTGCCGGCCATGTTAGGTCCGGTTATTATCAGCACCTGATTTTCATCATCATCCATTCTGATGGAATTGGGCACAAAACGCTCGCCTGTTATCATCCTTTCAATAACGGGATGGCGCCCGTCTTCAATCAGTATGAGGCCATCATTGTTAATTTCAGGACGCGAATAATTATACTCGTGGGCTATTTCGGCAAGGCATGCAATACAATCGAGACCGGCCAGAAACTTTGCAGCTCTCTGGACAGCCGGGTTATGGTTTGCAGCCTCTTCCCGTATTTTCATAAAAAGCTCGTATTCAAGGGTGTTTCTTCTTTCCTCGGAGTTAAAAACATCCCTTTCATATTGCTTCAGTTCTTCGGTAATATATCGTTCTGCATTAACAAGAGTCTGCTTCCTGACATATTTATCCGGAACCGCTTTCGCATTGGCTTTTGAAACCTCTATGTAATACCCGAAAACCTTGTTGTACCTGATTTTAAGGGAATTAATTCCCGTTTCCGCTCTCTCCCTCGATTCAAGCCTTGCAAGCCAGTTTTTCCCATCGCTCCCTGTTCTGATCAGATTATCAAGTTCCTCGTTATAACCGACCTTAATTAATCCCCCCTCGTTTATAAAAGGAGGAGCGTCCTCTCTTATTGCCTTTTCTATAAGATCCGCAAGAACCATAAGATCATCAATATTGGCATCCCATTTCAGATAGCCCGTCTTTAAATGTAAAAGAGCGGTTTTTATAGCGGGAAGCGCATATAGTGAATTTTTCAGTGCAACAAGATCCCTTGCATTCGAATGCCCCATTACTATTTTGCTGCCAAGACGCTCCATATCATAAACAGATTTCAGGCCTTCTCTTATGCTTCTTCTGGCCCGCATATCATTATAAGCCTCTTCAACCGCATCAAGCCGGGAAAGAATATCATTGCTGTCCCGAAGGGGATATCTAAGCCATCTCCTCAAGAGCCTGCCTCCAATGGAAGTAACCGTTCGGTCGAGAACTCCGAGAAGAGTGCCATGCCTTGAACCTGTTTTTAAGTTTTTCAGAATCTCAAGATTCCGGCAGCTTGTTTCATCAACAAGAAGGTACTTCTCAAGCGAGTATGTTTCAATTGACGAAATGTGTCCGACATCCTGCTTCTGCGTTTCAAGCAAATAATGGACAAGAGCCCCCGCAGCACAAATGCCGGATCTCATATCCTCACATCCAAAACCATCAAGAGACATGGCCTTAAACAGCGCGAGGAGCCTTTCACGGCATTTTTTATGTTCAAAATTAATGTCTTCAATATATGTTACGGCTTTTTCATTTAAGGCATCAGTTAAGCCGGAAAGGAAAGAATCATTTCTGGAGGATTCAGGCAAGAGGATTTCGCTGGGGGAAACTCTAAGAAGTTCTTCTTTCAGCAATGACAGATCTTTTGTCTCTGTCATGCGAAACAGACCTGTGGAAATATCCAGATAGGAAAGGCCTGCGGTATTTGAATCGTGGACTATTGCAAGTATATAATTATTCGTTTTTTCATCAAGCAGTTCATCTTCTAAAATCATTCCCGGGGTTATAACACGTACCACATCTCTTTTCACAATGCCCTTGGCTTCGGCAGGATTTTCTTTTTGATCGCAAATCGCGACCTTAAATCCGTTATTTATCAGTTTTGCGATATAGCCCTTTACAGCCTTGTGCGGAACCCCGCACATGGGGATCGGGAATTCGTCATTTTTGTTTCGGGATGTTAATGTAATTTCAAGAATCCTGGATGCAGTTTCAGCATCCTCGAAGAACATTTCATAAAAATCCCCCATTCTGTACAAAAGAATTGCATCGGAGTACCTGCTTTTTATCGACAGGTACTGCTTCATCATGGGGGTAGTGTTTGGATGAGGATTCAAATCTATTCTTTTTGTTCGGAAGAGAACTTGTTTTTAAGTGAGACAACTTCATTTTTAAGTTCAGACATTTTTTCCAGATTTGAATCTATGGTATATTTCAAACCCTTGATTTCTGCATTAAGCCTGAAGCGTTCAAAGAGGGCGATAACATATGCAACAAGAAGACCAGCAAAAAAACTTATAAGCAATATGATGCCTGTCGGCAATTCAGGGGTGCTGTAAGTCTTTATTAAAAGATTTAAACTGATACTGTTCTTTGCGAGAAGAAAAGCCCCGTTATCCCAAACGAAAAGTCCGATGATTGTAAAAACGATTATTAAAAGGACGGATTTGATTTTGTTCATTTTTGTTGCTCCGGTTTTCTTAAGTGGAAAGCATTAAATTTTCAAAATGAGGTTTCAGATTAGTATATGTCGCCTTTAAATGTTCCGGTATAACCCGGATATCTGCAAAAACCGCAAGCGCATTTGTATCGCCGAACCATCTTGGCACAATATGGAAATGGAGATGTTCCTCAATTCCAGCGCCCGCAACTTTTCCTAAATTTAATCCAACATTGAATCCGTCCGGTTTCATAACAAGTTTTAATATTCCTATGGATTTCTCAACAAGCAGAAGCAGATCGGCCATTTCGTTCCTGTCAAGCTCTGTGAGTGTTGAAACGTGCCGCACAGGAGATACCAGAAGGTGGCCGTTAATATACGGAAACTTGTTCATTACCGCCATGGTGGAATTCCCTTTAAAAAGTGTCAGGTCATCATTTCTGGAAAGTGCATTGCAGAAAATACATCCTTCGTTCTTATTTTCCAGAATATATTCAATACGCCATGGCGCCCAAATCGTTTTCATACAGATTCTGCCCTATTCTGATACCTTTGCATAACATCTGACCTATCGCCATATCCCACGACATGACGAACCTGAGTTATTCAAAGCTCTCTTTCTTTTAATCCGCCTGAAGCGGATAGCCGTTTCTTGTAGAATTTTATCCCGTCAACACCCAAAACTCAACTCTTTTTTCTTCAGAGAGAAACGACTTCGATATCTCCCCAGAATCCTGCGGCGTCTCCGATTATTATTACGATTCCAATCACACCTTCAATATTTTTTCCAAATTCTATGGCTTTCCCGATATCCCTTTTTGCCTTTACACGGTTTCCAACCGATGTTGCAGCAGCATCCGCAAGAGAACATGAGTCTGAAACAATACATACGGCATCTGCCTTCCCGAAACTGAAGGAATGCCCGACCGTTCCGGATGAGGTGCAGACAGCCGCAGGCTTTTTCCTCGAATCAATCAGCAGTCCCATCTTCAGGCTTAAGGGTGAATCGGCAGCGAAGATGCCGACTTTAAGCGGTTTGCCGGTTTTGATAAATACATCGCCACCGTTTTCAACAACCACTTCATCGGAATATGACAACAGTGCTTTACCCACCTGTTCGGCAACGGCGCCTGCTACTGCAGCCATCGGCCCGACACCAGCTTTTAGACCGGCATATGCCATTTCACTGACTACAAGCGGAGCAGGCTTGTCAATATGCCATGGAACGAGAGTTTTTCTGAATTCCGGATATATTCCTATGTAATTTTCAATAAACCCCCTCTGCTTCAGAACCAGATCTCTGGCAATATTTTCAAGAGCCCTTGAGGCATGTATTAAAAGATCTGTTTCCTGCACAACAACATTGAAAGAGACAAGGCTGTCTATTCCGACAAGGTTGCGGTATGTTCTCTCCTGATACGCCTTATTAGCCATAAATGAAAGCTCGCTTAAAGTCAGAAAGCAGATAACTTTGTAATAATAGTCACCCTGAATCTCAACCGGATTCCGACACAGGGCGCAAACTTTCAGGACACTGTCTTAAGAAATACTGATCAGTCATACCGGCAATAAAATCCCTTACAATCTCTTCTTTTCTGGGGTTCATCCTGTACTCTTCAGAAATGTCTTTTAAAAAATTTTTAAATATGGCGGACCCGGTGTTTTCTTTTTCCAGATCATCGAGATATCTTTCAAAAAGCAATTTAAACAGGTCCTTAATGCGGTTTGTATGCTTTTTGATTTTTTCGTTCATATAAATCCGTTCGAGGTTAAATGCTTTAAGACGTTTTAGGGACTCCGACACTTCGGGGCTGAAAGCTACATATATATTCCGGAAGCTGGTTTTAATGATGTCGGTAACAAGGTTATATACAATTGTTCCATTGGTGTTCCCAAGCACTCTGACGCTGTCTTGGGGAAGGTCTCCTCTTTTTATAACTCCCAGCCTTATGGCATCTTCAATATCACGTCCTATGTAGCTTATTGTATCGGCCATGCGCACAACACAGCCTTCAAGTGTCATGGGAATAAGCTTAATGCACGGATCCTTTTTTTTCATTCCCATTTCCTTTTCAAGCGTTCCGAAATTTTTAGCCCTTTCAGGCTCAAGCCGTTCATTATGGATTTCCCCGTCATGGCATAAGATGCCGTCGAGCGTCTGCAAAGAGAGGTTCCATCCCTTCCCCTTACGTTCAACCTTGTCAAGAAACTGGACGCTCTGGACATTATGGAAGAAGCTTCCTATCCCTGCGGACTCACAGAGTTCCGACAGGAATTTCTCACCGTCATGCCCGAATGGAGTATGGCCTATATCATGGCCAAGAGAAATGGCTTCAATCAGATCCTCATTCAGGCCAAGGAAACGGCCTATTGTTCTTGCCACCTTGGAAACCAGCTGAACATGAAGGACCCTGTGTGTTATATGATCGTTTCTTATCAGATAAAAAACCTGAGTCTTGTCGATGTACCTTGTGTAAGCCATGGAATGAAGTATGCGGTCAACATCAAGGGAAAACTCCTGCCGGTATCCAAGATCTCTCGGCTCTTCGTATTCACGACGCAGACATGTTGAGCTTAAAACTGCAACAGGGGAAAGAAACTCTTCTTCCCTCCTGTTCAAAGCCATTTTTATCATATCGAGCGGACTCTGATCAAATATCTCCATTTTCTATCATCTTCTCCATAAGTTTTATATAATCTATACCGGCAACTTTGAAACCTTCTTTCCCGTATTTCATATTGGCCTCAATAACATAAAGCTTCCCTCCGTGTGTGCATATATCGATCCCGACATCATCCCAGCCGCATGAAACAGCCGTATGAAGAGCAAGATCTGTCACCTGCTGAGGAATGAAATCGAGGCTTACTTTCCCTCCAGCCGCAATATTGCTCCTGAACTCTCCATCACGTGCAATACGCCAGTATGCGTGAACTACTTTAGGGCCTACGACAATCACCCGCATGTCGCGGTCAACAGGCAGATATTCCTGGACATACGCGGTTTTCGTCATTCCGCAGTACGATTCCAGCTCTTCCTGATTCCTTATAAGATAAACCCCTCTTCCCATAGCGGAGCCTCTCGGGATCTTGCAGACAAAAGGAAAATTAAAATGGTTCAAAATGCTTCTTTTCTGCCTTGTTCCGAAAAAAGCTCTTGTTTTAGGATGTGGTATCCCGATCAGCTGGAAAAGCGCCGTCTGCTTGATTTTGTTCTGAACATAATTATATGTATGGCAGCTTGGAAATGTTTTTTTATTCATGGAAGAGAAGAGATCGGCATAATAAGTGGAGGGGTAATATATCTTCTCGGCGCTTCTTATCATAGCCGCTTCATGCGTAGTATAATCTGAAAAATTGGGCTTTACCCCAAGAGTTATTACATTACGGCAGTTTTTCAACCTCGATTCAAGGGCAATAACAGGCATCTTTCCCCGTCCTTTACAGAGACCTTTGCATAACACCCTCTATAAATATTTGGTTTCTGGTTGAAGCTTGTCCGCTTCAGGCGGAGTTTGTTTTTCCTGGTTTTTTTCTTTTAACCAGAAACTCCGCCTGAGGCGGACAGGCATTTAACTATGAACCAGAAACATGAGCCTTTTTATACCATCTATTGCGGAGGATTTAAAATGAATATGGAATAAGATACGGGGATATCAGCCCAGCATCTCTCCAAATCAATTGTGAAATAATCTCCTCTGTCATTTGAGACAAAAAGCCTTGAAGGAAAACGATATTCATTAACGTTATTTTCTCCTTCAAATGATGCACGGTAAATTATTTCACCCATTGAATCGAACAGTTCCACTTTTACGGCATCTTTCCGCGACTCATCCATATATATTTTCTCGACAACACCCAGCCATCTCTTCTTTAATACCATAACAGCAGGTCCGGTATCATGATCAACCATAACCGCCGAATCAAATTCTGTAACCGGAATCCTTCCCGACAGAAGCAAAATAATATCTTTTGTTTTCACCGGAATAGAGATGAAGCTTTCCATGTCGCCATTGGCGGAACGTTTCTTATAATAGCTGTTATCCGCATGTGAAAAGAAATATAACCATTCCCCGTCGGTCGCAATCCTCGCTAAGGGCTCTCCCAGGAGGCCGCGCAATACTATCAAAATTTTATTCTCATCTCCGGCAACCCATGCAATATTTGAGGAAACGGTATCTCTGTTTTTTACCGAATAATTTACCCGCCCCGTACCCTTAAATGTTTTTATATCCCGGTTTTTGGTTTGCAAAACCTCAATAATATCCCGGATTACGGGTTCAACAGAATCCCTCGTTTGAAGATCGCCTGAAATAATTCGGGGTATTTTTTCTAATATGCCTGCACAGGCCGGAAGGAACA
>JAHJQU010000004.1 GCA_018819005.1 Pseudomonadota bacterium
ATCTAACCGACGAAAGGGCGCCTTATTACTGTATCTTTCTGCCATCTCGAATCATCCCGTTCAGGATATCCGAGATTATAATGCAGACCACGGCTTTCTTTCCTGTGCATGGCGCACTTTACAATAAGCTCAGCGACAGTTGCTATGTTCCTGAGTTCTACAAGGTCGGCGGCAACTTTAAAATTCCAGTAGTATTCCCTGATTTCGTTCTGGATAATCTCAATGCGCCTCTTTGCCCTTGCAAGCCGTTTGTCTGACCTTACTATTCCGACATAGTTCCACATGAATCGCCTTATTTCATCCCAGTTTTGTGAAACCATAATAAGCTCGTCGCTGTCTGTTGTGCCGACTTCATCCCAGGCAGGAGTCTCCGGAAAAGATTTGAAATCAGTGGAAAGAGTGTCTTTTACAGCCTGTTCCGCGGCAGCATGGGCATATACAAGAGCTTCGAGCAGGGAATTGCTTGCAAGCCTGTTTGCGCCGTGAAGACCTGTGCATGCTGTTTCACCTGTCGCATAGAGATTTCGGATATCAGTTCTTCCCATCATGTCGGTCACAACTCCGCCGCACATATAATGAGCTGCGGGAACAACCGGAATCGGATCTGCTGTCATATCGATTCCGAACAGAAGGCACTGTTCATAAAGATTCGGAAACCGCTCCTTTATAAACTCCGGACTTTTGTGTGATACATCAAGGAACACCGAGTCTTGCCCGGTCCTTTTTAATTCGGTATCTATGGCTCGTGCAACAACATCCCTGCACGCCAGATCTTTTAACGGGCTGTATCTTTCCATGAAAGAACTTCCCGAAGAATCAACAAGGATTCCGCCCTCGCCTCTCACAGCCTCTGAAATAAGAAAATTTTTGGCATCAGGATGATACAGGCAGGTTGGATGAAACTGCACAAATTCGAGATTTGCCAGTGTTGCGCCGGCCCTGTATGCCATAGCAATGCCGTCACCTGTGGCAATGTCGGGGTTGCTCGTATATAGATAAACCTTCCCTGTTCCACCTGTGGCAAGAAGCGTTATTTTTGAGGAAAAGGTTTTTACTCTGTTGGTCGTCCTGTCAAGAACATAAGCTCCGCAGCAATAGTCCTCATGGGTTGTTGTTACAAGTCCCCTTTTCATACGGGTTGAGCATGTAATAAGATCGATCGCTATATGATTCTCAAAAAGTGTTATGTTGTGATGGTTTTTTGCATGTCCGACAAGGACTCTTTCAAGTTCCTGTCCTGTCATATCCTGGGCATGTACTATGCGTTTTTGTGAGTGTCCTCCTTCACGCCCAAGGTCAAGTTCAGGAGGCATGTTTACCGATTTCTCTTTATTGCTGAGGTTAAACTGGACGCCAAGATCAATTAGTTCACAGATTCTTTCAGGACCGTTTTTTATGACCATATCGACTACTTCTTTATTGCAGAGACCATCTCCCGAAACAAGAGTATCACAAATATGGAGATCAAAGGAATCGAGCGAGCCGAATACCGAAGCAATTCCCCCCTGGGCAAGCATCGTGTTGCTGTCCGTTACTCCTCTTTTTGTTACAATGGCAACACTCCCGTGGTCTGCGACCTTGAGGGCAAACATAAGCCCTGCTACACCGCTGCCGATTATTAAAAAATCTGTTTTAATATCCAAAATTTATTCTTTCATTATTTATGGTTCTTCTCCCAACAGGCTTTCCTTTCACAGGAACCCCTGAACCCTCGACCCCTTGAATCCTTCAATCCTCTACATCTCTTTATAATATTGATCTTCGTTTATTCCGCCTTGCGCTATATCCAATTATAAAACCAACAAGGAGTATTCCGGCTCCGGCTAAAAGCCAAATAACATTTTGCTGCCGTAAAAGCCTTGTCAGTTCGTCTTCAAGGTTTCCGATTTTACTCTTATGCAAAGAAAGATTTTTTTCCGCCCCTTTAAATTTTGTTTCAAGCTCAGCATAACTGCTTGGGTTGTCTTTCAGGGTTCCAATTGATTTAGTCGTTACAAAAAGAGCCTGCTTGCTTTCTGCAAGCTGAAGATTGATATTTTTTAATTCATCCCTGAGTTGATTAATTTCCTTGCGTAAAGCAGCATTTTGGGTATTAAGCAATGCTTCTTTTTCCTGCAATTTTTCCAAAGCTGCGCTGCCCGCTTTCCGGGATGTAAGATATTTGCCGACCAGCCAGCCTTTTTTTCCGTTTGGAAGGCGCACTTTTGCCCATTCATCACTCGTTGAAATTACTTCAACCTCCTGCCCCGACTCAAGCACATCTATGATTTTATAATCGGATCCATTTCCTTCCCGCACAGTTATTTTTAATACATCAGTTACATACATTGTTTCGGCCTGTGCAGAATAAGAAACACCGGCAAGCAGCATTAAAGTAATAACAATCGATTTGATAAGAGAATTCATAATCGGCAGTCTCCCAGTATAGTAATTTGTTTCCGGATTGAAACTAAATCTTGTTTTTATTTAACCTTTATATTCAGGCTGTCAATAAATTCTTTTAAAAATTAGCAATTCGTGATAATTAAACAACCATATGTATCTTTAATTTTACGTAATATTTATGACAAAATATTAATTTTTTTCAGGATTATTGAATGATTACCTCTGACTTACGTTGTGCAAGCGGGCATGTTTTTGAAGGTTGGTTTGAAGACAGCCGGGCTTTTGAGGGTCAGAAAAAAAAGAATCTGATTTCCTGTCCGGTATGTAACGATACTTCTGTTTTCAAAGTTCCGACGAAATTTGCGATAAAATCATCAGGCAATGGAACAACTTCTTCCGGCAAAGAGATCGCCCTTGCAGAAATAACAAAAAAAGTCGCCGATTTCGTTGAAAATAATTTTGATAACGTCGGAACGGAATTTGCGACTGAAGCCCTTAAAATCCACTATGGCGTTTCCGAGCCCCGGAATATTCGAGGTGTCAGCACCAGTTTGGAAGAAAAAACACTGAAAGAAGAAGGAGTTCAGTTTTTCAAGGTTCCTATTCCTGCTCCTCCTGAAACGGATTCATAAATGTTGACAATCCTGC
>JAHJQU010000087.1 GCA_018819005.1 Pseudomonadota bacterium
ATCCCGGTTCCATCTTGCAAAAAGAGCTGCGATTTCCGAGCTGATGACTGTTTCAGCTTCTTTAAGGCTTTTTCTGGCCTCTTCAAGTTTATGCCCTGCCGCGCGCTTAAGAGGCTTTTGCTTGCTGTTTTGCCATACCGGGAGAGTCATGCCAAAAGAAACAACAGCCATCGGATCATATTCACTGTTAAAAGCCACGCCGGCTCCGGCAAAAAAATCCGGCCGGAAATCGAGTTCGGCGGATTCAAGCCTGTATTCAGCCGATTTCACAGCAGCTTTTTTTATAAAAACAGCGGGGGAATTTGCAAGGGCAAGCTCTTCGAGGCTCCCTATACCTTCACGCTTTATCGAAACCGAAGGCAAAGCTGTGACTTTCCCCACCGGGAAACTTCCGGAGCGTCCAAGCAACCTGTTTAATCCGGCAGTCATACCCGCCCGCTCGGCAGCGATATCATTCATTCGCTCAGTAAGGCGTGATGACTCAATCTGGGCTTTTATCTGCGATTCCTGTTCCCCTTCTCCAGTGCTGTATCGCATTGCTGCTGTGGCCTCCAGCATTTTTACAAGTTCTCTTGCCGCATTAAGCACCAGCACCTCGCTGTCAAGAGCATAAAGTCCGGCATAAATGGTGCGAACATCCCTCGTAATCTGCCTTTCAATATCAATAAGGCCGGCATATTCCATCTCCGATTCGGCGCCCGCTGTTTTCCCCAAAACGGAACGCTTCCCCGGAAAAGGAAATTTCTGCTTTAAAATCATTCCACCTTTTGCGAAGACCGGAGATGAAAGGGAACTGATATTTTCCTCAAGGGAGAATTCAAGTTCAGGATCAGGAAGAGCCGATGCGGGTTCAATAAACTCCCTTGATGCGGCAAACCTCGATCGGATGGCCCCGACAGCCGGAGACTTCTCAAGCGCTTCGGCTATCAATTCATCAACAGGCGGCGCCAATGCGCCCTCTTCTGTTTTTGCAGCATCGAAAGAGGCTGTTGTATCTACTTGTTTATCAGCAGCATCTCCGTTTCCATGAAGAACGGGGATGAGCAGCACCAGTAACAAGATGAATCGTAAAATTATTTTTATTCTCAAAGAATCCTCCCATATCCTTCGGCCGTATTACTCGGGATTTGACATGGCCGCTCTTATCATTCCCTTTAATTCTCTTGATAATTTCTAAATATTTATTCGCTTCCGCTCAGAATTTCGTGTCACTTGAACACAGGAATCCTTGAACCCTGGTTTGGAATTACCAGCAAATTTGGAATTGATCTCAAATTATTCAGCTACGAAGTGCACGAATAAATTTTACTTTTTTGCATCAGGGCCTGAAATTATCTCTCCGCACGAAAGCATTTTAGAGCCATAGTAGGGGTTGTGTATTTTTTTCCCCTTCTGAAGCCATGATCCAGGATTCATGGAGCAATATACTACATTTACCCCTGAAGGCTTCGACATTGCAGTCCACTTGACCATCTGTTTTGATACATCGACGAGTGCGGCTCTCAATGATGCAATATCCTTCCCCAGTGCCATTTTCTTTGCTCCATCTGAAATGTTCTTCGGTATACTCTCATAAAGTGAAGCATGCTGCCCTGTAGCAAGAGAAGGTGAAATGCTTCCTGCAAGGCTTTCGATTTTTTTTGCAGAATCAGCAACTCCATCCGTTTTATCTGAAGCAAGGCTGTCCACCATTTTTAAATATTCTGTAAGAATCGGCTGCATCTTTTCGTCGAACTTTTCACTCCCTGCAAAAACAGGATTTCCGATTGATGAAATCACCAGAAACATAAAACCGATTATAAGGATTAAAGAATTTTTTTTCATTTTTTCCCTCTGTTATTTGATTGTTATATATGGTTCTTCTCCCAATCGGATGGAAGAAAGGATTAAGGATTATCAGGTAATTCTAACAGCAATTGATATGCCACTTAACAGGAAGTGTTCAAAATAATCGCATTATCTTGTAACTATTGAAAATAACTGGATAGGTTTGAAAAGTGCACTCTAAATGTAAAACAGATTGTGGATATATTGTATGCAGATATTGAATACTATAGAAATTATACGGATATATTGTATCCATATGAATTGTGCTGTCAATATATTTCAGCCTGATGAAGTTGGTCTATCGACGGCTGATCAGGCGCCGATTTCATCAGACCCGGCTGTATTTTCAAGTTTCTTCATAAGAGGCCCGTTTTTTCTCCATGTATAACAGGTATCGATCAGATACTTTTCCATGGAGTCACGTGAAAACTGGCCGTTCAAAGGTTTTCGCGCAAGATTAGTCCAGAAACCCTGGACAGCAGCCGGGGCCATTACAAGAAGAAGGGTGGTAAGATGTGAGCACCCCTTTGTTTCGCCGGTAATTTTCTTTACCTTAGCTGAAAAACCCGGAGCAATATTCAGTCCTTCTGTTTTCTTAAGGCTGTTGATTGTTTCAATGCAATCCTCATGGGGAGTGCACGGCATTTCAACTTCAATTTTATTTATCAAAAGATGCTCTCCGATCAGCAAACGGATAACCATGTGATGAATCGTTCCCGGCGGATGTGCCTCCCCAGAAATAAGGTAATATGGTTTCAATCTGTTGTCTTTTAAAACACCTTCAACAATTATTCCTTCTTCCCCGCAATCATATGTTGAGATCTCAACACTTCTCGTATGTACTTTTTCTCCGCACCGATCTTTCAGGCTCATCACTCTCTCCCTGTCTTCTAAAATCCGGTTTAACAAATAATTTATATAAATAGCTTAATCCATTTTAAATGCTGTTTCAAACACAAAACCCGTTTCATCCAGGAATTTTTCAAATTCAATCTTTTTCCGACTTTGATGGTCCCGGCAACTTTCTTTTACAGTCTGAAAAAAATCCCGACATATTTCAATAATCAAAAAGAACACCTTGTTTTATTATATAGAAATTATAATCTATATTTCACGATGTTATATATAATGTCTCGCAATCTTTTTCATGGTATGGATATTGCATTTCCTGAAAAGTAAGTAATAACGGACAGAAGGAGATGGGATAAATTGAAAAAGGAGGAGCCGTGGATATTTTATCAAAAGTAAAACTTCTTGTTCACATTTTAAAGTGGCGGTTTACCTGGAACCGTAAAAATCTTGATTACAAGGTCAAAAATATTAACAATCCCAAGTTCATGAGCGCTATGGAAGCAATAAAGCTTATACCCGATGGCGCAAACGTATTCTCTTCAGGGCTTGGCGGGAACACCCGCTGCTCTGTCTGGTTCTGGGCGACTGAACGATCCTTCCGGGAAACGGGGCATCCCAGAAATTTGACGCACATCAACGTCGGGGCCCAGGGCGGACGCGGGAAGGTTCCCGGTACCGTTGAAAATCTTGCAAGCCGGAAGGGATGTGTCACCCGTTATATCGCAGGACATCTCGAAACTGCAAAATCGATGCTTAAACTGGCGGATCTGGGTCAGGTTGAGCTCCACACTTTTCCGCAGGGAATAGAAACCTTTCTGGTCGAAGCACAGATCAGGGGTGTTTACGAAATAGAGACCGAGACCGGTGTCGGAACTTTTCTTGACCCGCGAACAGGAAAAGGAACAGCAGTGTTATCCGGAACCGGCAAAAGCATGTCTGTTGCAGCAGGCGATAAACTTCGATACCGGCTTCCCAAAATAGATATCGCCTACTTCATCGCTCCTTCGGCAGACAAAGAAGGAAATATTTACGTTCGTAACTGCTGCATGTACACGGAAAGTTACGAATCGGCTCTTGCAGCTAAAGCAAATGGAGGCAAGGTACTGGGAAGTGTCGCGGAAATAATAGAAAAAAACGAAATAGAGATTTTCCTTTCCGCCGATAAGGTCGATGCCATAGCAGTTCACCCCTATAATGAGCAGGCAGCCTCCATTCCACAGCTAAAATACTGGAAGATGTTCACCGAAGGCGCAAATGTTGATAAAAAAGATGCCATTGATAAATTAAAGTTCATCAACAAAGTTCTTGGTATCACGCCAAAGCGCGGCCCGGTTGAAGATGCGCTTGCCCGTCTCGGAGGTTCCGTGTTTACCCGGTATGTAAAAAAATGCTCTAATATTGTTGTTGGCGTTGGCATGCCGGAGGAAGTTTCACGCCTTATTTACGAAGGAGGGCTTTTTAATGATGTGACCTTTATTTCCGAAACAGGCGTAATAGGGGGACTTCCGGGACCGGGTATTTTCTTCGGTGCAGGAATTAATCCAAAAGAAATAATGTCATCAGCCCAAACCTTTCACCTTTGCTACGAGCACCTCGATGCAACTATCCTTGGAATCCTTGAAGCAGACAGCCATGGGAATATAAACGTGTCAAAGCGCGGGAAAGGAGCTATTAATTATGTCGGCCCCGGAGGATTCCCGGATTTTTGCGCTGCGGCGGAGACGATTATATTTGTCGGAAGCTGGATGGCAGGCGCCGAAATGTCGATCAAAAACGGCGGGCTTGTAATCGACAAACCCGGTAAACACAAATTCATAAGCAAGGTAAGCGAGATAACAATGAGCGGGGAACAGGCTCTTAAGAAAAATAAAAAGGTCCTTTATGTAACAAATGTAGGGGTCTTTAAGCTTACTGACAGGGGAATGGAACTAATCGAGGTTATGCCCGGCATAGACATTAAAAAGGATATAATTGATTCATGTCCCATGAAAGTGCATCTTCCTGAAAGCGGGGATGTTACTGTCGTGGAGGAATCAATAGTCACAGGACAAGGATTTAAACTTAAATGGAGCGATTTTGAATAATTATGAACTCGTAAAAAGTTTTTATATTGCAATAAAAAGTCCTTTTTCGTATAAGACCATAACGCTTTATTAAAATTGACGATCAGTAGGTTTCGGCTTCCGGCTTTTGTTTGTTTGAACTTTTCCTTTTTCTTCAACCGGAAACCATCGACCAGGAACCAGAAACTATGAGTTTAATATGAGGGTGTCATGAAATACGGAAAAGAGATAAGGATGTTTTTATATTTTAAAACCATATTGATATTTGTTTTCATATTTACTGTCACAAATAACGTTTCTGCCGGACAAACAATAAATGACGTTAAGAGCAAATGGATCGGAGTCAGCATAGACAAGCTAATTGAAAAGCACGGATATCCCGACCAGTCATTTACGGCACCGAACGGGAACACGGTTTACGTTGTCATCAAAAACGTAAAGAAACTCTATCCTGTTCCGGTTTTCAGGCAGCCGGAACGGAAGGATATCGATATTTTCAATACAAAAACAGGGTCATATTCTTATGGTTCAACAACAACCGGCGGAGGATGGACAGTTGAACAACAAATGCAAAAATCCGAATGCGCCGGCTATTTTGAAGTGAACAGCGAAAACATAATTGTTGAAGTAAAGTTTAAGGGTGAGGAATGCCCGAAATGAAAAGATATGGCTTTGAAACGTGATTCGTGGATCGTAGTTAGTTGATCGTTATTCGTAAGTCGTTATTCGTAAATCGATTCACTATCCACGAGTCACGATCTTTACCTCGAACCATTTCCTAACTCCTTTCCCCTTTTAATCCAGTTCGCTGATTAATATTTCTTTTATAACGGCTGAACCAATTCCGGACAAGAAAACAAAATGCAGGGATAAGTTATCCCTCTTCTTGTCCTTCTTAATCGCGTCAATAACTTTTACCAGGTCATATGGGAGTTCAACCGGGAGGCAAAAGAGTTCAATAAGTCTCTTTAACCTTTCAAATTCTTCCTCTTTTAATAAACCTTTTTTCACCGAAAGCCTGGAAGCCTTTATCATCCCTGCGCTGATTGCTTCGCCATGAGGGATTCCCATGCTTTTTTCAAATGCATGGCCGAATGTATGCCCGAAATTAAGCTTTCTCCGCTCACCCTTTTCTTTTTCATCCCTGGATACAATCCCTGATTTGATTTTGACCGAATCATAAATCAGTTTTCCGATAACATTCCGGTCAAGGGAAAGCGCTTTTTTGTGGTTATCTTCCAGGAAAACAAAAAGTTCTGTATCGCATATTGCCGCATGTTTTATTATTTCTGCAAACCCGTTAAGCAATTCTCTTTCAGGAAGAGTCGAAAGAAGACTTAAATCACAGATAACAAATTCAGGCTGATTGAACACGCCTACAATATTCTTATACTCGTCCAGGTTAACGCCGTTTTTTCCGCCGACACTTGCATCAACCTGCGAAAGAAGCGTGGTAGAGACAAAACCGAACCGGATGCCTCTTAAGAAAGTGGAAGCAGCAAACCCGGCAATATCGCAAACAACCCCGCCCCCTATTCCGGCTATAAAAGATGATCTGTCAACCTCAAATTCAAGAAGCCTTTCATATATCTCCCTGACCGTATCCAGAGTCTTGCCTTTTTCCCCTGGTTCAATTTTTATGACTCTGTATGGCGGGAAATCCTTTCCGTAGCAGTTCCATACGTTCTTATCGGTTATTATAACTGTTTTTTCGACCGGCACATACCTGCCGAGATTTAAAAGGCTTTCACCGATCATCACCACGGAATCGCCATCCCCGCCTTTTATTTTTATGGTCTTAACCATTATAATCTCCGGTCTCCGGACTCTGGTTTCTGGTTCCTGGTCTCTGGTTTCTGGTTTATTCGGTGAATGGTTGATAATGAATAGTCGTCAGTGAAAAGCTTAACAATCTGAAGGCTTTTAGACTGAAGACTATTAGTAATTTCAACCCCTTTACTATTCACCATCCACTATTCACAATATTATTCCTTGTTGAAGATATCATAAATAGCCCTGACCTGTCTGCAAAGCAATTCAAACTGGTGAGGATAAAGAGATTGTGCCCCGTCGCTCATTGCCTTTTCCGGAGTATGATGCACTTCAACCATCAGACCGTGAGCATCTGCTGCAATAGCAGCGCGACTCAATGGTATAACTTGGTCTCTGCGGCCTGCGGCATGGCTTGGATCAACAATTATCGGAAGGTGACTCTCTTTTCTCACTACAGGGATTGCTGAAAGGTCGAGTGTGTTGCGGCTGTGGTGTGAAAAGGTTCTGACACCTCTTTCGCATAAAACCACATTCGGATTTCCGCCTTCAAGAATATATTCTGCGGCCATCAGAAATTCTTCTATCGTTGCCGCCATTCCCCGCTTAAGAAGAATAGGCTTTGATGATTTTCCTGCACGCCGGAGAAGGCTGAAA
>JAHJQU010000499.1 GCA_018819005.1 Pseudomonadota bacterium
AGCATACAAGCCAGGGGGCTCTCGGAGCAGAAGGAAGCCTTTGGACTACGGTTATTGCGTCGGCAATTTTTGTAAAATAATGACTTCGGAAGAAGTCTGGGATTACCCTTTTATGTCATTCCCGCGAATGCGGGGCACGAAATGGGGCACCCGCGCTATCCAGTAAATTCAATCTGTTCTGGACTCCCGTTTTCACGGGAGTGACGGGATTTCGACTTTCTATGAAGGTATCAATAATGAAAAGAAAAAAATCTTTACGCTTCGGCGATAACGAAATTCTTGCAACCGATTTTGAGAATTCGGGAATAGTCATATTGCCGATTTGTTATGAAAACGCCCCGTCGTACGGCACGGGAAGTAAAGAAGGACCTCTTTTCATTCTGAATGCTTCTACCCAGCTCGAGAACATTGATGAGGAAACATTAACCGACTGGGGAAAGGCCGGCATACACACACTTGCGCCTCTTGTCCCATCTGATGATCCTGAGAAAGCTGTTAACGAAATGAAAAGGGCTGCTGCGGCTGTCCTTGAAAAAAACAAGTTCCTTTTATCCCTCGGAGGAGACCATGCCATTTCAATAGGACCCATAATGGCAGCGGCCGAAATTTATCCTGATTTAGGAGTGCTCCAGATTGATGCCCATCTTGATCTAAGGGACACATGGAACGGAAGCAGATATAACCACGCTTGTGTCATGCGCAGGGTTGTCGAAGATTTGAATCTTCCGGTTGCGCAGGTTGGAATAAGGTCTTTCTCACCCGAAGAGGCTGACTATGTTAAGAGAAAAAAATTAAAGCCTTTTTACGCCCACACCATTGACCCTTCGGATGATTACTGGAGAAGAAAAGTTGTTCATTCCCTCCCGGAAAAGGTTTATATTACAATCGACCTTGACGGTCTTGACCCGTCAGTCCTTCCTGGAACCGGGACTCCCGAACCGGGGGGCCTTTCATACAGGCAGCTTATCAAGCTGATAAAAGCCGTGGGAAAAGAAAAAAAGGTGATCGCTGCAGACATTAATGAGCTTGCAAAGATAGAGGGTTCTCAGGTTTCCGAATATACCGCCGCAAAGATTGCCACAAAGATCTTTGTTCACTGTTTATAGATAATCAACCCACTCCAGACTGTAATTCTCTTTATCATCCGTCAATTTCAAATTACCCTGGCCGACTTCGTAATTCAAAACGGACAGTATCTCATCGCGCGAATACTTAACCGAGCCGGCCATTTTTTCAGCAAGCATGCCCAGGGCTTCTGACCTTGAATCAACGATTCTGCTTTCAAGGCGGCCCTTTTCCTCAACAATCCTTCCCATCATCAAATCATAAATAAGAACAACGCGCTCAAGATTGACAAGTGGCCAGGCTTCTTCTTCCGAAGCCTCTCCGTTTTTAATACGCTCCTTGATATATCCGAGCCATCCGTTGAACTTGTTTTCCCACTCGATAACAATTTCGTCCAGCATCTTCCGTGTAACCGAAGATGTCTCTACTATCGCCCTGTTAGCATGATAATCCCTCCAGTCATCAGAAAGGAACCTGATGTCAAATTTCTCTTTTTCTTCCCTGACTTCAGTCCCCGGAAAGGGTGCAAGAAGATGAAACCCGTGGCTTACTCCCATATTTTTCAGCTTCTCCCCGAAATCCACGGTCTCTTTCAGGGTTTCGGGAGTCTCACCCGGAAGTCCCAGTATGAAAGAAGCGTGCGGGCTTATTCCGGCTTCATTGCACATATTTACGGCATTAATCACCTGTTCAAGAGAGATTCCTTTTTTTATCCTCTTAAGCATTTCCGTGTTTCCGGACTCAACGCCAAAGCTGACAGTGTCGCATCCTGCTTCTCTCATCCTTGTTAAAACCCTTGCTGAAACCGTGTCAACTCTCGCAAATGAAGTCCATTTTATTTTAAGACCTCTTTTTATAATTTCATCGCATACCTTGAAACAGTGATTCTCATTTGAAGTAAAAAGATCGTCCGCAACATTGACCTGACGAAAGCCAAGGGTGACGAGATACTCCATTTCGTCGACAACATTCCGGGGGCTTCTGTACCTGACCCTGGCACCGACCATCTTTCTTCCAACACAGAATATACATTTGAAAGGACAACCGCGGCTGGTTGTCATGCTCACAGGCATTCCAAGCGCCCTGTATCTCCCGAGAGGAAGAAGATGCCTTGAAGGAAGGGGAAGAGAATCAACATCTATGCGCGTTTTTCTGGGCCTGTTATCAACTATGCCTGATTTTCCCCTGAAGACGATACCCTCTATTCCGGATACATCCCTGCTCTCATTTAAAGCTCCTGCAAGTTCAACGATTGTCTCTTCTCCCTCGCCAAGGACAATAAAATCAAGTTCCGGAAAGAGCGACATTGTCTCTTCTGCGCAAAATGTCACGTGGGGACCGCCCATGACAGTAAATATAGACGTATCGATGCTTTTTACGTCCCTTATCACGTTGATCGCATTATCGAATGTCATCGTGACCGCTGTTGTTCCGACGATATGCGGCGCAAAATTCTTTAAAACCGACTCCAGAAGCTGCCTGCTGTATGGGAATACAACGAGGTCAAGGATCTTAACTTCCACTCCTTCACGTTCAAGGGCGGCTGCAATGTACGCAAGCCCGAGAGGAGGAGAAGGTGTTTCCGAGATGGAATAATACGGATTAATAATCAGAAAACGCATAATACCGCCGAATATGATAGAAAAAAAGGGGCCCGAAAAATCCGGGCCCCTCAAGAGTAATTCAATCTTGACTGCTTAGTAAAAAGTCGTTCTCACACAAAGACCACGGAGGTCACAAAGAAAAACCTGAATGTTTCTAATAGGCCTTTCTTCGTGTCTTTGTGCCTTCGTGTGAAAAATTGATTTCATACGAGTCAATCAATATTAATTGTTAGAAAAGACCGCTGACTTTGCCTGTATTTACATCAACATCTATTCTTCTGAAAGCCGGGTTGGAGCTTGTTCCGGGCATCAGACTTATGGTTCCGGCACACGGGCACAGGAACTTGGCGCCTGAATAGATCAGAATGTCGCGGATCGGAAGTATCCAGCCTTTTGGAACGCCTTTTAATACCGGGTCATGCGTCAGGCTCAAATGAGTCTTAACCATCATGGTCGAAAAATCGGCATACTTGGGATCGCTCTCAAGCATTTTTGCCTTTGCTTCCGCATCGGCAGTCCATGACACGCCATCAGCTCCATAAACTTCTTTCGCTATAAGCGCAACCCTGTCGCGGAGCTTCATTTCAAGCGGATAGAGGAACTTAAAGTCATTCTTTTCATTGCAGGCGTCAACAACCGCATCAGCCAGTTCAAGAGCTCCGTCGCCGCCTTTTTCCCAGTGCTTGGATTCGGCACAGCGGGCGCCGGCTGCTTCAGCAGCCTTTTTAACAACTGCTACCTCGGCATCGGTGTCTGTATAGAATCTATTCACGCAGACGACCGGGTTGATACCGGCCTTGCGGATGACACCTATCATGTGAACCATATTCTCGACGCCCTTTTCCACCAGCCCGAGGTTCTCTTTTGTGTACGCGTCATCAAGGGCTTTACCGGCAACAACTTTTGGGCCGCCGCCGTGCATCTTGAGCGCACGGATGGTTGAGGTCAAAACGGATACATGAGGCTTGAGGCCGCTGTTACGGCATTTTACGTTCCAGAATTTCTCAAACCCGATATCTGCCGCGAAACCGCTCTCTGTTATCTGGTAATCAAACATCTTAAGACCCATGCGGTCTGAAATGATGGATGACTGCCCGACAGCGATGTTGGCGAATGGTCCGGCATGGATCATACAGGGCTGATACTCGGCAGTGCTTAACAGAGTCGGATTAATTGTATTGCGCATAAATGCAGTCATAGCGTTACCGACTTCAAGGTCGCCCGTCGTAACCGGTTTTCCGTTCTTGTCGAAAGCAACCGTAATTTCGTTGAGACGTTTTTTAAGGTCGGCAAGGTCCCTTACTATCGAAAGGATTGCCATACACTCCGAACCTACGGCAATTCCAAACTTTGACTGCATGGCAAAGCCGTCTGTCCTTCCGCCTAATCCGATAATTATATTTCTTAATGATTGTGCGCAGAAATCAATGATCCAGCCCATCTCAACGCGTGTCGGATCAACATCCAGGCGGCGCATCTTGGTAAGTCTTGCAAGCTGCTCGTCATTATAATTTCTTTCATGCTGCATGCGGGCTGTTAAAGCAACCATCGCAAGGTTGTGGGCGTTCATGATATCATTGATATCGCCTGTTAACCCCAGGGAAAACTCGGTCATGGGAATAATAAGAGCATTGCCGCCGCCTGCCGCGGTTCCCTTTACGTTCATCGTGGGCCCGCCGGAAGGCTGCCTCAGGGCGCCGCCGACATTTTTGCCTCGTTTCCCGAGACCTTCCATGAGACCGACCGAGGTCGTGCTTTTTCCTTCACCAAGAGGTGTAGGGGTAATGGCCGTAACCTCAATATACTTGCCGTCCGGTTTCTTCTCAAGGCGGTTCATAATTTTAAGAAAATCGAGCTTCGCGAGCCTGCCCATTGGAAGGACTTCATCGGGCATAAGTCCCAGTTTTTCTCTCCACTGCTCCGGTGACGGCATGTTTACTTCCGCTGCTTCGGAAATCTGCCAGTCAGCCATTTTTACCGCATCATAAGCCATCTGTTGAATCCTCCTTTGTTGTTGATTGTTGACATATGCAGAAAAAAACATGGTCTGCATTTTTCTGTTATCGCTGCCTGCTTCCACTTAAAATCAGATAAACCGGGATATTGGTATTCAACCATATCCCAAGAAAATATCTTTAAATTATAATAAGTTAAATCATACGATAGAGCCCAAATGGTGTTCAATTATCATGGACTTAAAGCGTTGGCAAGAATTATGTGTTTAAAAAGGCTTATTAAATACGTTGAAGGACACCAAGTGTCTTCGTCATGGGAAGCTCTTTGAAAAGATTCGATTCGAGGGCATGATTATACACGCGGTATGGAGCCTGCCCTCCTTTTGCGGGATCGGAAAAAATGTCATGAATGAGAAGGTAGCCGCCGGAAACTATATGTTTCGCCCAGCAATTGTAGTCCGTCAGCGCCGTTTCATATGAATGCCCTCCGTCGATAAAAACGAGATGAAGAGGCGAAGCCCACATCCGCGCTACAACATCGGATCTTGCGACTATCGGAACAACAGTCTCTTCAAGTCCCGCTTTTTCGAGAGTTTTCCTGAACTTTTCCAGAGTATTAATCCGCCACGAAACATAATCAAAAAGTTCAGGATCAAAATATTCCTCTCCGGGCTGCTGCTCTTCCGAACCACTGTGATGGTCTATGGAAAACAGAACCCCGTTTTTCTCCCTGCATGCCGTCCCGAGATAGATTGCCGATTTTCCGCAATAGCTTCCTATTTCAAGGCATGACCCCTGCCCGGCAACCGAAAGAGCCGTATCATAAAGGCGCATGCCCTCTTCAGGATCAAGGAACCCTTTCACGTTTTCAATCGTCGCATCGTCAAATTTCAACATTCACTTTTCACTCAGCCGCATGTGGTTCGTCGTTCGTGGTTCGTTATTCGATTCACGATCCACGATTCACG
>JAHJQU010000005.1 GCA_018819005.1 Pseudomonadota bacterium
AAACCGGGTGAGCACTTCCTCCATGGAGTTCTTTCTCAAATATCGCTTGAACCTGTCGCAAATACAACAATGATTATTATGAAGGTAAGCAACCAGACCTTTTCGTTTCGGATTCCTCTGGACAAGGCTCGTGAGATGGCCCTTTTCCCGGGACAGAAGATGTACATTTCCTATCCTCTGTCGTCAGTTAGGTGGTATTAAAGACATAAACCGACTTTCCCATATCTTATAATAAATGTCATAAATATGTTCCGTTTGGATACGGGTGCGTATGCGATACGCAGGAACCAAAATTAAAAACAGACCTTATTCCCTACGATCGAAGCTCCCGCCGCACCAGGCGGCTTTGGTGATACCGCGGGAACAAAGTAAATGCCGGTCGCTCGGTTTTGTCACCCTCCGCCTCTCGCCGGGGCACGCGGACGAGGTAATCCGCGATGTGCTGCTGAAAGGTCAGTTCCGGGGCTTTACGTTTAGTCATGAAGTTTAATCTTACCTGTATACCTCATCATGGCTACCGACATCCAGCAGGATGATTTCCTGATCAGAAATGACAATGGTTAAGGTGATGCGATAGCTGTCGGTAATGCTGATGGACTGAACGCCTTTGAACTTGCCGCCGAGGTGGTGATAAGCAAGATGGGCGGCAAAGGGATCTTGCGTTAAGTCGTCGATAATTTGTGCAAAGCGTTCCTTCAGTTCGGGATGTTTCTTCAAGAATTTGCGCGAACGACGCAGAAAGTGCTGAGTCGCAACAATCGTAAAAATTAAACTTCATCCTCGGTCTCAAGCGCGTTCAAGAGCTCCTGGGCCGACGCAAACCGGCGCACCCTGCCTGCCTTGAGATCTTCCAGCGATGCCCGCAACCTTGCTGCGCGGGCCTCCTCTTGCGCCTCGATCAATTCCCGATACCGCATTTCCGAGAGCACCACGTACTGGGGTTGATTGTTTTTGATGATGTGGACATCCCCTGTTTCAATAAGATCATCCACAGCGGCAATGCCGCGCCGCTTGATCTCCTGGGCGGGTATGGTGTTCATGGTTATCTCCTGTTTGTACTTGATTAGATATCTGTTACGATGCCTTTATTGATACCTTAATAAGCACCCAAAGTCAAGCATGCACATTCACAGCATGGAAATTTCCTTCGCGCTTATGTTTGCCAACGCTAGAACGGTCGGCCTTAGGGCTGGGAATAGACTGAAGCAGGTGAAAGAGAACCGCATCAACACGAGATAAACAATTACATAGCCGTTGCGATCTGGTCATTCCGCTGGATTTGACGGATCACCCGCCTTTACAATCTTTATTATCTATTTTGGGGCGTTCTTAAAGACCTGTGACGAATTTTCTGCAGTTCGCATGCACCCATACCCAAAAATTTGGAAAAAAAGTGAAAAAACACTATATATTGGGGTCATATTTTACTTGACACACAATAATTGTTTGTTTATAAAGATTCAAAGATGGATATGGAGAGAACAAAAAGCCTTGTGTTTCAGGCATTTCCCGGGTTAGGGGGAAAAAATATTTTTTTATATTGAATTTATTCTTGACACATAGCTATTGTTGCTTTAGTTATTCGCACAAATAATTTTTGATTGTTAATAGTTTCAATTAATTTACAGATTTACGGCAAGTTTTGGATTATTTTAAAACCGGATCGAATTTATAATTCATCTGGGAGAAGGAAATGCAAAAGAGGTCATATTCAGCAAGGCGAATTAGTGTAACGGAAAAACCCGGCCGGCTTTCAGGTTTTTCTTCCCTACAGTCTTGCAGCAGCCAGCCAGAACAAAACGAGACGGATGAACCTCCGTCGCCGTTTAAGCCTTTGAGCGCCGGTATTGGATTATACGAGCTATCACGAATAAACACTCGTCCTTTCAAATCGGTCAATTCCCGGCCATTATTATTTCTTTCAAAATCGCTTTTGCTAAAAGGAAAGAAAGGTTTCTTCTTTTTTGCATCAGGTCGCAGAGAAGAATTGTTTTGTGATTCTACCGACCTTTTTAATCCGAAACAGCGGAAGGATTCCCCGTTGATAGGAGCTGGGTTAGTGAGCGAAGGAATAACAGAGTCGATTCCCTGCGGTCTATTCCGCCTGATGCGGACCTCTGATTGCTGCGGGAAGCTTCAGGAAGAGGGTTTTATTGTCAGGGATAACAGGGGACGTATAAAAACTATTATTTTTGGTAAAAAAAGGAGCAGATGAAATGCAAAATACCGCACACTTTTCACGGCGCGGAGAAATCTCCGGAAAGGCCATGAAGATCCCGGATATTGTATCAGCCCAACCTGGTGACAGACAGGCCGACCAGACTGAGACTGATGAACCTCCGTCGCTATCTCTTCCTTCAAATGAAGTAGTTTTCGATTCCGGGAATATCGAACCCGAATTACTTCCAGTCCGAATTGCTAAACGTCCACCCTCAAGAATTTTACGCAAACAATTTATTTTTCGCTCAACGCCGGCCGAATGGAATGACTGGCAGTGGCAGCTTAAAAATCGTATCAGAGATATAGATACCCTTTCAAAAATTATTGCGCTTTCAGAAGAAGAGAGAGAGAATCTGGAGTCTAATAACGGAGCCATGCCCCTTGCTATTACTCCTTATTACGCAAGCCTTCTCGACAAGACAAATCCGATGCATCCGTTAAGACGGGCGGTTGTGCCGATTAAGGCGGAACTCTGCAAATCTCACGGAGAAGCTGAGGATCCACTCGGAGAAGATGCCGACAGTCCGGTTAACGGTATTGTACACAGGTACCCTGACCGCGTCCTCTTCCTTGTAACGGATTTCTGCTCAACATATTGCAGGTATTGTACCAGATCCAGAATGGTAGGGCGTTCTGCAGAAAAACATGCCGAAGGTTCAAACTGGAGGGCCGCAATTGATTACATTTGGGGCCATACAGAAATCAGAGATGTTCTCCTTTCCGGTGGTGACCCTCTTACTCTTTCGGATGAAGCTCTGGAATGGCTTCTTTCGAGCCTTTGCCGAATACCCCATGTGGAAATCGTGCGCATAGGGACCAAGGTTCCTGTTGTACTGCCCCAGCGTATTACTCCAAAACTGGTCAGAATGCTGAAACGCTACCATCCCCTCTGGATAAACATTCATTTCATGCACCCGGAAGAACTTACCCCGGAAACGAGCGCGGCCTGTACCAGGCTTTCTGATGCCGGGATACCTCTTGGAAGCCAGACGGTTCTTCTTAAAGATATAAATGATAACGTTGATACTATGAAACGGCTTTTTCACGGGCTCCTCAAAATCAGGGTGCGCCCTTATTATCTGTACCAGTGCGATCCCATAGCAGGTTCTTCCCACTTCCGGACGCCGGTTGAAAAAGGGCTTGAAATCATAAAGGGCCTCAGGGGGCATACCACCGGTTTGGCTATCCCGAGCTTTGTTATTGACGCCCCCGGCGGCGGAGGCAAAATTCCCCTTTTGCCGGAGTATGTTATGGGCCGTTACGGGGATGAAATTATTCTTAAGAATTATGAGGAAAATATTTTCCTGTATCCCGACACGAGTTCAAAAAGGCGGTTTGAGGAAGGCGTTTACTGATGCATGTAGGCATTACTTATGACCTGCGCGATGAATATCTTGAGATGGGTTTTGGGGAAGAAGAGACTGCGGAGTTCGATCGTGCAGATACCATAGATGCCATTGAAAATGCGTTGGCCGGACTTGGTTACAGGACTGAAAGGATTGGACATGTTAAGAAACTCGTAAACTGCCTGTCGGAAGGGAAAAGCTGGGATATCGTTTTTAATATTGCCGAAGGTTATTACGGCATAGGAAGAGAAGCGCAGGTCCCCGCCATTCTGGATGCATTTCAAATCCCTTACACTTTTTCTGATCCCCTTGTTTTAAGCCTGACGCTGAACAAGGCTATAACCAAACGTGTTGTTAGGGACCTCGGTATACCTACTCCTGATTTTGCCATTGTAGAAAAATTATCGGATATCGATTCTGTTTCGCTTCCGTTTCCGCTTTTTGCAAAGCCTGTTGCGGAAGGAACCGGGAAAGGAATCAGTGATGCATCAGAGGTCGGGGACAGGAAAAATCTTCGTGCTCTTTGCCGCGATCTTATTGACAGATTTAAACAGCCTGTGTTACTTGAAACTTATCTTCCAGGACGTGAATTTACAGTCGGGATTATAGGCACAGGAGATGATGCAAAGGTAGTTGGAGTCATAGAGGTCCTTTTAAATAAACAGGCTGAAAAAGGTGCCTACTCGTATATAAACAAAAAAAAATACGAAGAGCTTGTAACCTACCGCCTTGTGGATGATAAAATGGCCCGTGATGCTGCGCGTGTCGCGCTTGATTCATGGGTCGGACTCGGATGTCGTGACGCCGGCAGGATAGACATAAGATCGGATGCAGACGGAAAGCCTAACTTTATTGAGGTTAACCCTCTTGCGGGGCTTCACCCTGTACATTCGGACCTTCCTATCCTTTGCAGATTGTCAGGTATCAGTTTTGAAAAGCTTATAGACGAAATAATGAAATCGGCATTAAAGAGGGTTGCCTGTTCAAGGCCTCGGTAAAGTAATATTAATTAACCTGCTGCTAATGCCTGTATCCTAAGTCAACCTGCATTCATGGAGATAAAAGAGAAAATACGTGGAGGTTTTTCAGAAGATCGGGAGATGTTATAAAGCATGAAAAATAAGATCGGTATTTTGCATCCATATATTCCTGAAAATGCGTCGGAAGATGAGCGTGATGTGCTGGATCAGGCAGAAGGCATTTCGGTTGCCTTAAAGACACTCGGTTATGATCCTGTCCCTGTTACATTTGATCTTAATCTGGAAGCCGTCGGCATAACACTTAAAATGCTTAATCCCGCCTTTGTATTCAATCTCGTTGAATCAGTCAACGGACGCGGAAGCCTTATTCATCTGGCTCCTTCATTTTTAGATTACCTCGGACTTTCCTATACCGGGAACAAAACAGAGGCAATGTTTCTGACTTCAAACAAGATTGTTTCTAAAAGCTTTCTTGCAGCCTCAGGGATAAATACACCTGCGGCCTACACTCTTTCCTCCCTTAAGCATGATGCTTCTGTCAGGGGACGGTTTATAATAAAATCTGCATGGGAACATGCCTCTATAGGTTTGAGCCAGGATTCGGTTATTTCGGTAGAAAGCGCTTCCGAACTTATTTCTGAGCTGAAAAAAGCCCGAAAGCGGATGAAAGGCGAGTGCTTTTGCGAAGAATATGTTGACGGGCGGGAATTTAATGTAGGATTGCTGTCCGGAGAAAACGGGGTTGAAATTCTTCCTCCGGCAGAGATCCTTTTTGTCGGCTATCCGTCCGGCAAGCTGAAAATCGTTGACTACAGGGCCAAATGGAAACCCAAATCATTTGAATACCTTCATACAGACAGGACATTTAATTTTGGGCCTGAAGATGAGCACATAATAAAATCCCTGAAAACAACCGCAGCGGAATGCTGGAATCTGTTCGGACTTAAGGGATATGCAAGGGTGGATTTCAGGGTTGACGGATCGGGAAAGCCGTGGGTTTTGGAAATAAATGCAAATCCGTGCCTTTCTTCAGACGGAGGCTTTGCGGTCGCATCTGCTCTGGTTGGATTGGATTTTCCGATGGTCGTTAAAAGAATAATTGACGCCATATGACAACAGCAAAATTCGGGGTAAGATTTGACCATTCCCATCAGCCCTTCATTTGAAATAGAGACTCTAACCTTCCGGGAAAATCCTTTTCACAGTGATCCTGGAAAAATCAGAACAATAGTTTCAGAGACAGGCTTTTTTACGCAAGAGGAGATCGGGATAGCGGTTGAGCTTGTGAGTGAAAGGCTTTCACAAGGCGCTCAAAGCGGGTATTTTTTCCTGTTTGCAGAAGAGAAGGATAACATCATCGGCTATACCTGCTACGGGCCTGTTACCGGTACCCAGTCGAGTTTCGACCTTTACTGGATTGTTGTTGATCAGCGTTTTCAGGAAAGTGGAATAGGAAGGCTCCTCAACTTAATGACAGAAGACGCTGTCCGGAAAATGGGCGGAACGAGACTATATGCTGAAACCTCTTCAAAAAAGCAGTATGAACCAACCCGCGCATTTTACCGGAAGATGGGATATCACGAAGCCGCATTTCTGGAAGATTTCTATGCCCCGGACGACGGGAAGATAATTTTTGTCAAAAAGGTTGTTTGATTTGTCGGGCCTTCTGAAAAACATAATCCCTGATAATGTAAAAAAAATCCACCT
>JAHJQU010000088.1 GCA_018819005.1 Pseudomonadota bacterium
AACAGCCGCCATCATCAATATTTTGCATATATCAAAGAGCGATTATTGCTTTTTTACCTAATATCTTTATTGTGGGTAAAGTTTTATCACTGTACCATATTTTTTGGCAAAACCGTTTATCGACTTTTTACGGGACCATCTTAATTGATGGACTCGTAAAAAGTATAATTTCAGACTGCAAAGTAATAAGCTCATTATGCAAGGCGCACAAATCTTGAGGAATGAAGCGTACTTATTGGTACTCTGCAATGACGAAAGATGAAGTGCAACACAGCAGAATGACTTTTTACGAAGCAGCCTTAATTGATAAAAGAAAATCTTGAGTTCAATGACATGGCGTGATATGTTTGCAGTAATAATAATCCATATTTCAGAAGGTTGTAGGGTGTTTATTATATTTTACCGGGAGGATGATATTATATGAAAGCTTTAATTGGCGGAGCCTTTGTGTCTGCACTGGGAATAGTTTTGCTTGTTCTCTGGTGGGAAGAATTTCTTATGATTCTTTCCGGAATTCTTCCGGTATCCCTTGTTCTGGGCGGGGGTCTCGCCATTTATCTCGGATTCGATGAATTGAAAGAAAACTGGAATAAAGAAAATATCATTTCCGGCTCTTCGGGCGGCGAAGTGGAAAAGTACAAGCATGAGATTGATGAACTGAAAAAAGAGATCGAATCACTCAAGAAAGGATAGAAATAGTTTTTCCGGGAAACGCCTTATTTTGTTTTTTTTACAGCCTTGTTTGCAAGATAGTCTGCCCGTTCATTACCTTCCTGGCCGGCATGGCCCTTGATCTTGATAAGTTTCAAATCTTTAAACCTCTTCATTGATTTTTTAATTGAATCTATCAAATCCTCATTTTTTTTTGCCTTCCAGTTTAATGTCAGGACACCGCAAGCGTAAGTACTGTCTGTAAATATTCTTACCGGCTTTTTTGTAGTTTTAAGTTCAAGAAGGGCGACCTTTATTGCCTCAAGCTCTGCGATATTGTTGGTTGCAATTCCGATGTCTCTTGATAGTTCTTTCTCATGTTTTCCGAAACGAAGAAGAACTCCTATACCTGATGGACCGGGATTTCCGGATGATGCGCCGTCCGTATAAATGCAAATGGCATCTTCGGGTATATTCTCATCAGAAGATGCAACGCCGTCCGGATTTTGTTTTTTTTTCTTTTTGGTCAATGCCGGTTTTTGATCACCGCTAATTTGAAGTGTGTCCGGCTTTTTTTCTACAGGCTCCAGTCTGTTTTCATAAACCCAGTATTCGTATTCCTGATTCACATTATATTTAATAAGGACTTTCCCGTTTTTATACAGAGGTTTTTCATCCGGACCAAAACCCTGCCAGACCTTGTTGCCTTTAAACATCATTCTTTTCCACGATATGTTGTTATTTTCCATGATTTACGGCTCTGTTAAGTATGATTGTTATCAGGTATAAAGATAATATTTCCGGCTTATATTAAGATATTCCTCAAGCTCAGATCGCCATGTTTTTTCAATTTCATCGATTTGATTCGGGTTTTCAATGGCCATCCGTATAGCCGGATTTCCGGTGATGAGGTCAACCGGTAGTTTTTCAAATTCATATTCGTATGGGGGAGCTTTCCATTCGAATTCTTTAGCATGATTGAGGAATACTGCATGAAGCAATTTAAGTGTCGAAAGGAAGGGCTTATATTTATACGGATCGGTGACATGTATCTGGAATCCTCTGCATGGTTCTTTAGCCCATTTGTTTGATGTGGGTTCGAATACCAGGGGTCTTAGTACCGCACCCGGGAAAATGTTGCCGCCCAAAGCTGAAATAATTTTTTCGGTATCAATGTACGGGGCTCCAAAAATTTCAAAGGGCTGGGCTGTGCCTCGTCCTTCCGACACATTCGTGCCTTCCCATATTACCTGACCGGGGTAAACCATCGCAGTGACAGGGGTTGGAAGGTTTGGAGAAGGGGGAATCCAGGGAAGTCCGGTGTCGCTGAAAAACATTGTTCTTTTCCAGCCTTTCATGGGAATAATTTCAAGATCGCAGTCTATTCCGAAATGATTATTGAAAAAGAGGGCCAGTTCGCCTATTGTGAGCCCGTGTCGCATCGGTATAGGATAACGCCCTACAAATGAGATGAATTCAGGCAACAGACAGTTGCCTTCAACAATTTCACCTCCAATCGGGTTAGGCCGGTCGAGAACGACCACTTTTTTGCCGAATTTTTTTGCGGCTTCGAGGCAGTAGGACATCGTGTAAATAAAAGTATAAACGCGGGTGCCGGCATCCTGCAGGTCTATTATCAGTATGTCGATAGGCCCAAGCATCTCTTTTGTCGGGATGCGTGTTTTGCCATAAAGGCTGAAAACAGGAACGTTAAGCAATGGATCAATCATGTTTTCAGATTCAATCATGTTATCCTGCTTTTCTGAAAAAAACCCATGCTGGGGGGAATAAAGAGCGGCAAGTTTTCCGGGTAATTTAAAGTTTATCAATTCGCGAGCATGGTTAAAATTTCGGTCAACTGAAGCCGGGTTACACAGAAGTCCCAAGCGTTTATCGCGAATAAAAGCCGGGGGGGAATCAATAAAATTTTCAAGACCTGTAAAAAC
>JAHJQU010000089.1 GCA_018819005.1 Pseudomonadota bacterium
AAGGGCCATTTCCGGATGGAAACTAATTAAGTCTGGATTTGTTCTTTATGTCATTCCCGCGAAAGCGGGGCACATAGTGAAGCACCAGCGCTATCCAGTCTTTTAAACAAGTTCTGGACTCCCGTTTTCACGGGAGTGACGACTTGAGACTTTTTACTGGACTGTAAATACTGCTTCCAACATAAAGGCCGACAAAGAGGAAACATAAATATGTTTGATATTATTTTAATTATAATTCTGTTCTATTGCTTTATCAGAGGTATCTTCAGGGGACTTCTCAAGGAGTTCTCATCTCTTATAGGTGTGCTTGGCGGCTTTTATGCTGCGTACACTCACTACAAGGGCGCCGGAATATATCTGAAAAGATGGATATCCGATCCCAATTATATTAACATATTAAGTTTTTTGATAATTTTTCTCTGCGTATTTCTTATAATCAGTGCCCTTGGAATCGTTATCAAATACGTTCTCAAGATCGTTTTTCTTGGATGGGTTGACCGTGTTTTTGGAGGAGCCTTTGGAATATTGAAGGGAATATTGATAGGCTCTGTCTTGTTGGTAGTATTTACCGCATTCCTTTCAAAAGATTCAGACATGATAAAAAACTCGAGACTTTCCCAATATATTACAACAATCTCCGATAAAATGATAAAAGTGACTCCGAAAGACCTGAAGAATGAGTACCAGATGAAAAGGCAGGATATTGAAAAAGCTTGGAAGAAAATCAAATAAATAACAAAGTGACGAATTTAAAAAGATTGATTGAACTTATCGAAACGCTCAGAGGGGAAAATGGATGCCCGTGGGATAAAACACAAACAGCAAGGACAATGGCCATTTACCTTCTGGAAGAAGTTTATGAGCTGGTTGATGCCATAGAAACAGAAAATCCCGATGAAATTTGCGAAGAACTCGGTGATGTTCTGTTTCATATTTTTTTTATAGCAAGGCTCTTTGAAGAAAAAGGGGCTTTTGACATCTGGGATGTGGCCGGAGTTAACAAAGAAAAAATGGTTCGGAGGCACCCTCACGTTTTTGGTTCCGAAAGCGCTGAAAATGCAGGCGAGGTGAGAAGACGCTGGCATACCATAAAGAAGAACGAAAAGAACCATATGAAGCATCAATCTGTTCTCGATTCCGTGCCCGGAGGACTCCCTGCTCTCATGCGCGCGTACAGAATTTCGGAACGAGCAGGAAGAACCGGATTCGACTGGAATAATATCGAAGGCGTGATGCTAAAGGCCGAAGAAGAGTGGTCCGAATTTCAATGCGCCCTTAATAAAAAAAACGAGGCCGATATTTCCGTTGAATTCGGAGATATACTTTTTACCCTTGTCAATGTTGCGCGCTTTGCGGCAATTCACCCTGAAACCGCATTGAAGGATTCGATAAAAAAATTCGAAGCACGTTTCAGACAGATGGAAAAAACAGTGGCAGAGAGCGGAAGAAGCCTTGATGCTGTGTCCCGGAGTGAACTTGATATGCTGTGGGAGAAAGTGAAAAAGGCATGAGGCGGAAATCGAGAGGCGTGAGAAGAATATTTAAAAGCCGAACGCAGAATATCGGACATCGAATATCGAATATCAGAGATCAGGGAAAATAGAAGGTTTTTCACTTGACCCCTCGAATCCTCGGCCCCTTGAATCCTTTATTCCCTCCGAAGTACGATGTTCGATGTTCGAACCAGGAACCAGGAACCAGGAACTATAAAACTTAGATTATGATTGCGATAATTGATTACGATGCCGGAAACCTTACAAGCGTTGCAAGAGCTGTAACTCACATAGGATTCAAGTGCATTATCACAAACGATACAAAAGAGATAGGCAAAGCCGAACGTATCATCTTTCCGGGAGTCGGGGCAGCCGGTTCCGCCATGGAAAGCATAAAACGTCTTGGTCTTGATGAAGCCATAAAAGAGGCCTTTTCATCAGGCAAACCGATCCTCGGCATATGTATTGGAACACAGGTTATCATGGATTACAGCGAGGAAAACGACACAAAATGTCTTGGGATCATAGCCGGAAAAGTTCTTTCTTTCAAATTTGATGCGATCCGGGAAAACGGAGCCGGACTTAAGATACCCCACATGGGATGGAATCGTATAATATTGCGGAAGAGGCATTTTATACTGTCTGATCTGAAAGAAGAAGACGAGTTCTATTTTGTTCATGGATATTATCCGGCGCCCGATGACCCTGCTCATTTAATCGGAACAACTGATTATGGAATTTCATTTCCATCAGTTATCGGATATAAAAATATAATAGCCACCCAATTCCATCCCGAAAAAAGCGGAAGACAGGGGCTTGCAATACTTAAAAACTTCTGTGCGTGGAAACCATGTTAAGCAAACGCATTATTCCCTGCTTTGATGTTCGCGACGGCAAAACAACAAAAGGGATAAAATTCAAAGACAACGTGGATATCGGTGATCCGGTTGAGATGGCCCGCTTTTATTATGAAGCCGGAGCAGATGAGATCGTCTTTTATGACATCACAGCCTCAAGTGACAAAAGGGATATAATGATAGACGTGGTAAGGCGCGTTGCCGAAACCATATTTATCCCTTTCTCTGTCGGAGGCGGAATACGCACAATTGAAGACATGCGCAAAGTCCTTTTGGCAGGAGCTGAAAAAGTAAGCGTCAATTCGGCTGCCGTAAAAAACCCGGAAATTATTTCGAAAGGGGCCGAAGCCTTCGGGAACCAGTGTATCGTCCTCGGCATGGACGTTAAATATGTCGGGAAAAGCGAAAAGATTCCTTCAGGATATGAGATAGTGATAAACGGTGGCAGAACCTTCATGGGAATCGATGCGCTTAAATGGGCAATAGATGCGGAAAAGCTTGGCGCGGGCGAGATATGCTTAAACTCGATTGATGCGGACGGAACCTGTGAAGGCTATGCGTTAAATCTCACGTCCCTTATCTCAGAAAATGTCGGGATACCGGTGATCGCTTCCGGCGGTGCAGGCAAACCGGAACATCTTTATGATGTTCTGACAAAGGGAAAGGCTGATGCCGCGCTGATCGCCTCGATGGTGCATTACGGCACATACTCGATTTCGGGAATAAAATCCTATCTTGATAAAAACGGAGTAAAGGTAAGAAAGAGCTGGTGACACTTTCTTTCCATTCACCTCACCCTCTGTTCATCCAATCGGAATCGTTCAGGGATATTTCCCGGGAAATCTTCTTCCCGCTCTTATCAATAACATTATAAACATAGTTTTTATTCTCCCTGATTGACTTGTCTTTATCCTTATTTATTCCCGATGCAGGCTCAAGTTCAGATGTCTGAAGTTCTCCGCCACAATCAGCGGAGAATTTTCGATCGTTGGAAATAGTCTCTTTTTTTGACTCGCTCGCTCGCTGTTTCGGCTCAATACCACTGTTGCAGATATCATTTATTCTGCCCGTGATATCATTTATTATTCTCTCTGCAATTATCCGGCCGTCTGCTTTAGAAACAGGTTCGCCGTTGCTTGAAGGCAGATTCTCTTCACAAAACCGTTCTTTTTTATCTTCCCCGTTACTCAACTTATCCACATAAACCTGGATTATATGATGCATCTGATAACTTGATAATCGCATGTACTTGCTTTCCCCCTTAACTTCTGAGGCAATTGCAAAATTTTCAAAAATTCCCTCTCCCCTTGTGGGATAGGGATAGGGTGAAGGGAAACATACTTTTGCAATTGGCTCTTCTGTTTAATAATAAATAATATTTCTGCAATTCAGGTTATATAATGTGAGTACTGTATGACGCATAATAAATTCTTATAAACATGAGATGACTCTTAAATGCTATTTCAGGAAGCTCCGTATAATTAAACCACTCTGCTTCTGAGGCATCATAACCCGTACACAAGATACCGCTGTAACTTTTAACAAGATAGCCGACCATGAGGACTGTATCATACTGGGAACTCGGGCTTGAAGTCACCCCAATAAGCATCTCTATCTTACCCTCAAGTCCGGTCTCTTCCTTAAGCTCCCTCAGGGCGCCTCCATCAGGGTTTTCACCAAGTTCGATAAATCCTCCTGGCAGGCACCAGAAGCCCTTCTTCGGTTCAATATTCCGCTTTACGAGAAGGACCCTTTCTGTTTCATCGATTGTTACTATGCAAGTGGCCGGAACAGGGTTTTCATAAACAGGCTCGTTGCAATGTTCGCAATAAAGACGCAGCCTTTCATCACTCAACCTTTCCGTAAGTTTGTTACCACAGTAGTGGCAGTTTGTCTTTTTCCGCATTAATCGTCGAAATTCCCATTCGAGCCTTTGTCCGATGTTATTGAAGCCGCACGACTCGTTATTTTTTCGTACGTCCATTCGGAGGGGTCTTCAGACCTCTCAACCTTTGTCCCTGGGTCATACGACCCGGCATCAAGAATTTTTTGAATAGCAACCGGCGCGGAATCCCTGCCATTAAAAACGTTTGCAATCATATCATAAACAAAATCTTCGACTCTTTTTGCCATTCTTTCCCTGATCTTTTTCGGCTGACTCATTATTTTGTTCTCAAAAGCAAGGTTAAGCGACTTGTAGTTTCCGCCTTTCCAACCCTTTGAATCCGCATAGGCAACCATCTGTTCCCACAGATCTTCGGAAACGCCCTGGCCTTTCACCTTAATAAAATCACCCTTTTCGTCTAGCAATGCATTCCCGTAGTCATTGACTTCAAGCCCCCATGAAATCATCTGAAGGGCAGTCGCGACGTTTGCCTTCGTTGTTCTGGTTCTTGCAGCTATCTCTCTTAGCTTGTCGGAGTTGTTTCCGGATGTACCGTGCTGTGCTCCTGATATTTTATATTTTTCCAGAGCATCGTGGATGCTGAGGGTCAAATCAACCTGAATTCCCTGGCCGCTTGCTTCTATACCATGGGTGGTCCCGTTGTTTAACGCAATCCAATCCGGAAAAATATTATGCGCATTTAATCCCTGAATCAGAAAGAGGGCTTCTTCAACCGTCGAGAGCCCGGCCTTTCCCTTGATTTCACCGACTTCGGTTTCAAGCCCGGCCCACGCCGGAATAAAAGAGCTTAGCTCAATATTTGCCAGAAGATTTTTATCATCCGGCATGTGGGATGCGTCAATAGCGATAGATGTCAGTCCTGCTTCAAAAAGAGTGGGAATCTCTATTTTTGCAGCATCAACATCCTGTGCTTTTTTTATTCCATAATGGTCTGCGTGTATTGCGACAGGAACTGTAATGCCGAGTTCATTACAGAGGGCATCAGCCTGCCTTGCAATATTCCAGTAATTGACCGCGCAATATGCGCTTGATCCGCCCTCCGATTTGGCAATCTCAATAATTATTGTGGAATTGGCTCTCTGAGCAGCCTGAAGAACTCCCCGAATTATAATATTGCTTCTCCCGTTGGCAGCCATCGCAATAGCCTTGCCTTTGGCCATCATGGCCCTGTCGATAAATTTTCCGCTAACGATAAGGGCTTTGGAATTCGGAAAGAGTTTTACAACGTTAGGGGGGCGACCAGTTCTGATTGCCCTGTCAAAATCCGAAATACCGTTTGTCATACCTGGCATGGCTATACCTCCTTTATTAATCAATAAGCATAAATTTCATATTCGGTTTTTTTACCAAGAATAATATCTACTTTATTCTGCACTCCAATTCTATCATTGCTTGAAAACCATTTCTCCCAGTCTTCAACCGACTGCCACGTACTGATTACAAGGTAATCGCTCGGATTGTCAATCCGTTTCAGGGTCTCACCTGAAATGTATCCGGACTGGTTATTTGCAAGCGCTCTCAGCTGTTTCAGAAGAGGAGTTAAATATTTCACCTTGTCTTCAGATACAGTTCTTTTGATAATAATTTTAATAGCCATGTTTTCCTCCCTGCATCTATAATGTTATATTTATAAGTAATACTAAACAGATATAAGAATAAGGGTAACCGGAGTGATGTGCTTTTCGACTTTTTTACGATACTGTCAGAATTATTAAAGTTGCTTCCTGTAAATATATTCTATTTTCTCCTGCTCTCTGCCTCTGCTGTTTTATCCTGTTATGTTCTTCTAATCCCTCTTCTTTGATTTTTCAATTTCAGAATTATACGATTCTGCTTCTGAAGCCAAAGATTCCCTTTTTGCAGAGTATGTTTTTAATTTTTCGTTATAATCCTGTATCCTTGAATTATATTGCAGCTTCTGCTGATTTGTTTTGAGTTCATTCTTTATCCGCTCCAATTCTGCTCTCTCTTTTTCTAGAGCATTATATTTATCTTCAAGTTCCAGCTTCTTTTTTTCGAGGCCCTCTCGTGATTTATCAGAAAAATCTGTCCTGGCCGACTCTGACTTCTTACCCTGTTCTTCTTCTAACCCCTGCTCTGTCTTCTGTTTTATTACAGGTTCAGAACTGCCCGCATCTGATTCATAACCGACGTATCCCTTTGCTTTTACCCTCTGGTTCTTCGGAACTCTATTATAATCATCAGTATAGTACACCTTCCCATCCGGACCGGTGAATTTGAAAAATTCTGCTGAAACAGGAAAACAGAACAATAAAACCGTAATGAACGCCAAATATTTTATTTTATCCATGGACCACTCCCCCTTTTGTGGCTTTGATCGGAAAAGCGAGCACACTCCCCAAAGTTACCATACTGAATTATAATAAACCTAAAATGTTTTAAGTTCAACAAGTTTTGATGGACTCGTAAGAAGTCGGACACAAAGAAAAACCTGAATGTTTTCAATAGGCATTTTTTCATGCCTTTATGCCTTTGTGTGAAAAATTAACTTTTTACGAAGCTGCAAACAATTATTTGACAATAATAAAAAATATTGTAGAGTTTAAAAAATGATGCGACCATTTAAATTATTATATATCCTGCTTTTCCTTTTTGTACTCTCTTGTATTCCAAAACCGGAAGTTGTTTATACTCCAAGAGATACGGATTCTGAGCAGGCTCTTTTTTCAAGGGCTGAAAACCTTTTCTATTCAAAAAATCATGAAAAAGCCCTTGTAACTTATAAGGAATATCTTGCCCGGTTTCCTGACAGCAAACTTGTTCCGGCTGCATTGATGCGCATGAGCACCATTTACGATGACCTCGGACAGAATGAAAGTGCACGAAACAATTATATGCACATTATCTACAACTACCCGAACAGCAATTTTACTCCCGATGCAATCATTAAAGTTTTGGAAAGTTATTTAAACGAAGGGTTGTTTAGAGAAGTGATCTATTTTTTCGACACTCTCCCCAGCGGCAGCATTCCAGATTCTTACATTTCAAAAATATATGTTCTTGTTGGGGATGCTCAGATGTATCTGAAGCTCCCGGCACATGCTGCGGCATCATATTCAATGGCCCGCACAAAAAGCTCCGATTCTGATCGGGAAAGAATCGATAAAAAACTCCGGGATTCAATAGCGCAACTTGAAACCGGCAGCATCGCATTGCTTTCTGAAAACATCAAAGAAGATACTGCAAAAGGATACTTCAAATATCAGCTCGGGTTGAATTATTTTGAAAAATACAAGTATCGCGAAGCAGCGGATGCTTTGAATGATTTTATAAAAACAATACCGTCACATAAAAACATAAAAGAGGCCAAAAACCTTCTAAATGAAATATACAAAAAAACAGCGGTCAAACCTCACACTATCGGATGCCTGCTCCCTTTAAGCGGTAAGTTCAGCGTCTTTGGGAACCGGGCACTTAAGGGAGTAGAACTTGCATTAATCCGGTTTTCATCCCAGTCCGGTTATTCCCCGGTTAGCCTTGCAATAAAAGATACTGAATCGGACCCGGAAAAGGCGGAAATTGCGGTCGATGAACTGATAAAGGAAAATGTTTCCGCAATTATCGGCCCTATGGGAACTGCCGAAACAGTTTCTGCGGCAAAAAAAGCTCAGGCAGGGGGTGTTCCAATAATAGTATTAAGCCAGAAAGAGAATATAACAGATACCGGTGATTTTGTTTTCAGGAACTTCCTTACTCCCGGAATGCAGGTCAAATCCCTTGTGGAATATGCCATGCACAAAAAAGGAATAAGCAGGTTTGCTGTATTATATCCAAACGAAAACTATGGGAAGACATTTACTGCCCTTTTCACATCCGAAGTTCAAGCAAATGGTGGAAAAGTATTAAGATCAGAATCGTATGATCCTGCCCTGACAGATTTTACAGATTCAATCAAAAAGCTTCCAACGGTTTACAGCCTTTCGCCAAATGAAGCAAAAATTGCCAAGCCCGACTTTGAGGCCATTTTTATCCCTGATGCCCCTGCGAAAGCAGGTCTTATTGTTCCGCAGCTTGCATATCTTGATTTAAACAATATTTATCTTTTAGGCACAAACATTTGGCATTCACAGAAGATGATCGATATGGCGGAAGATTTTTTAAAAGATTGGGTTATAATAACTGAAGGCTTCTTCCTTGAAAACGATTCGGAAGGAGTAAAAAATTTTGCAAACGCTTTTGAAGAAAAATACGGAGAAAAACCGGGATATATCGAAGCTGTCGGCTATGATACAGCATTGATGCTGTTTCAGACAGTCAGTATTCCCAATGTAAGATTTCCCGATTCTGTTAAAAGAGAACTGAATAATATAACGAATTTCCAAGGAATTACAGGTGTTACTTCTTTTGGCAGTTCGCGGGATGCTCAAAAAAAACTTTATATTCTTACCGTAAGCGGAGGCAGATTCGTCGAACTTGACCCCTCGAACCCTTGAATCCTTGAACACTTCTATTCACTATTCACTGTTCACTATTCACTTTAGTTTTTCAGCGACCCCTGCCCGGTTGCCTCCAGAACGCTTTGCCAGAGCTTTCCCATTGGATTTACCTGTTTCCTTTTCTCCGCCGATGCGATCATGGGAATATGAACAAAATGGTTGCTCCAATTCCCGACAATAAGCTTGGTCTTGCCGGCCATGGCGGCATGGACAGCATCTCTGCCGAGGAAGCTGCAGAAAACATGATCATTGGCATTTGCCGGAAGGCTTCTTATTATGTAGCTTGGATCTATGTATTTCAGTGATACATCAACGTTTTTGGATTTAAAATATGACGAGATAGCATTTTTGATGAATAAACCAATATCTTTGAGCTTTACATTCCCTGATGCATCAACTTCTTCCTTCTCATTCATAAGATATTTCTGCCCGGCCCCTTCCGCTACAACAATTACCGCATGTTCCCTGAGCTTGAGACGTCCTTCCAGAGATGCAAGCAATCCATTAGGGCCTTCGAGGTCAAAATCTATTTCCGGGATCAGGACAAAATTAACATCCTGCTGGGCAAGAGCAGATGTTGCGGCAATAAAACCTGAATATCTCCCCATGAGTTTAATAAGCCCTATACCATTGGGGTAGCCGGCAGATTCGTTGTGAGCGCTTTTTATTGCCATTGTAGCAATATCAACGGCTGAGTCAAAACCAAATGATCTGGAAACAAGATAAATATCATTATCGATTGTTTTTGGAATTCCGACAACGCTTATTTTAAGTCCTCTTTCCAGTATGGCATCCGCAATTTTAATTGCGGCCTTCAGCGTTCCGTCCCCGCCGATCATAAAAAGGGCGCTTATGTTCATTCTTTCCAGGCTGTCAACAATCTCATCAATGGACTGTGGACCTCTTGATGAGCCAAGGATTGACCCCCCTATTTCAAGAATATTCAAAACAGTATCCGGCTCCAAGTCCATGACATCATGTCCGTATTTTGGAATAAAGCCCTGAAGTCCATACCTGATTCCGTATATATTCCTGACTCCGTATCCGTAATAAAGCTCCAGGACTATAGACCGGATAATGTCATTCAAGCCGGGACAAAGTCCTCCGCACGTTACAAGGGCGCATCTTAACTTGCTGGGATCAAAATAGATTTTTTCCCTCGGCCCCGCCATTTCAAAGGATGGCAGATTCTTTCCCTCTTTAACAAGTTTTTCAATGCGGGAAGGATTAACATCAATCAGAACCTTATCTTTGTCCGATATAAAAGCCTGCCGGTCTTTTCCTCTTTCTTTGTTGTGCGCAGTAAAAGGTATTTTGGCTTCTCCCAGGGTTGGAATATCCGTACTTATTTCATAATCATTCTCATCCATGACAACCTCTTTCACTTAACAAATTTATATGAGAATACAGGAGTCAGAATACAGAAGGAAAACAAAACCATGGTTATTCTGGATCCTGACTCATGGCTCCTGTATTCTCATGCTTCGTTGTGCCCGTTCCGGGCATGGCTGTTAGAGTAAAATAGAACTCTGAAATTTAAACATAATAAATCCTACTTCCCGTTAAACCTGAAGCTGCCTTTACCAAGAATATCGTGAAGATGCAATATTCCCATAATCTTATTGGCAGTATCTGTGATAGGAAGCACTGTAATCTGAAACTTTTCCATCAGGTAAAGAGCATCATAGGCTGGTGAATCGGGGCCTGCCCTTCGTGGATTTTTTGTCATGACATCTTCTGTCTTAAGTTCATATATCGGTCTGTTTTTCGCTACAGTCCGACGGATGTCCCCATCAGTTATGATACCGGTAAGCGTATTATCTTCTTTTAAAACAATAGCGGCCCCGAGTCCTCCTGAATCAACTTTACAAATTGCCTCGTACAAGCTCACTCCTTCATAAACATGTGGCATTGACTCACCTGTTATCATTATATCTTTAACCTTGCTGGACAGGCGCTGGCCAAGAACGCCCCCCGGATGAATCTTTCTGAAATCACTCGGCATAAAATGCCTTTTGTTTATCAGGACAACAGCCAGGGCATCGCCCATCGCAAGCAATGCTGTTGTGCTGGCAGTCGGGGCAAGCCCTAACGGGCATGCTTCTTTTTCGACTCCGACATCAATAACAATATCGCTCTGCTTTGCAAGGGTAGAGTTTTTATTGCCTGTAAAGGCAATTACTTTGCATCCGATTTTACTTATAATCGGCACAAGCACATTCAGTTCATCGGTTTCCCCGCTGTTGGAAAGAGCAAGAAATATATCATCCTTACAAACACCACCAAGGTCACCATGCATGGCTTCAACAGGGTGCAGAAAAAAAGATCTTGTTCCTGTACTGTTTAAGGTGGCAACAATTTTTCTTCCAACTATGCCTGACTTTCCAATTCCACCAACAATCAAACGCCCTTTCGAGCTGTAAACAAGTTCCACCATTTCAGCGAACCGGTTGTCAATACGGTCTATTAATTTGAGTATTCCTTCCGCCTCAATTTTAAGAACTTCTATTGCCTCATTTATGATCATATTAATTTCTTCCGGTATTTAAAATTTCCCCGTGGCAAGCAGCGGAAAATGCGCTCGCTGTTTCGGTTAAATCGGTTTCACTCCGCCTCCGGCGGACCGGGGCTTAATCGCCATCGACCTGTTGATGGGCTTGTAAAAAGCTATTTTTCACACGAAGGCACAGAGACACGAAGAAAGGCCTATTGAAAACATTCAGGTTTTTCTTTATGTCCTCCGTGATCTTTGTGTGAGAACGACTTTTTACTAAGCCGTTATTATTAATAGTTTCTCAATTTTTCTAAAATAAATCAAGTGCTTTTTCTGCCCCAGGTGGATTTTTCACTCAAAGCCTCGACCCTTTGACCCCTTGAATCCTCATTGAATCACCAACTCTTTTGGAGATGATCCAATTTTTTTAAATATTTTATATATATTTTGGTTGACAAAGTGTAAAGGCTTAATTATATTGCGCGTCGCATAAAAAATTTAAAAGCTTCGGAAAAAGGCTTGGAGAATTTATCAACCAGCCTTTTTTTTAGTTTTATTACTATAGACCTTTGAAGAACGTCCAATTTTGGCCAAGTACAAGGAAGGCGATAATTTCAACCACAGGAATACATTGAGTATTTAGCGGATTGAAATTTGAGCCTGACGCAGTAATCGGGCAAAAGGGGGCGTTATGCAAAGGTCTCTGCTATGGAAAGGTGGTGAAAAGAATGGTTTGTTCAACAGTCAGAAAAAACAAGGAATGTCCTTTTATGTCAGCTAAGGGGTGTTCTTACAATGGCGGGATTTGTCATGAGCTGATTGAAAAGTGTGTGGGCTGCGGCCGTAGCACGGAATATTCAACAGCCTGGTACTGCTCAACCTGTCCCGATCCGTCTTTGAAATGGAAAAACGGCAATTGCAATCTTGCAACGCATATCGCAGCAACTCCTGCTGAAGCAAAGGCTAAACTCAATCCTATTAAAGCATCCAAACGGGGAAGCCGGTAATAGAGGTAACGCTGATGGGACACGATTTATAACCCCGCTCATTTGTGTGAGCGGGGTTTTTGTGTTTTACCCGGTCCTGCTTTTTTTATATCTCTCCAATAGAACTTCCAGCATCAGGAAATCGCTTCTATCACTTGTCAATAATATGTTCCGATTGACCGGAACCGTTCTTCAGATTCGCAACCAATGATCGATTTTATGCGTTTTTGATTTTATCAGAATTAACCACTTGCCGGGAAACTCCTATGGTGATAAAAGAGCCGCATACAGCCTCACAAAGAGTTGTACAAATATGTGCACACAAAGAATCAATAAAATAACGGAGACATATAATGCCAATTTTCGAGTACCATTGTGATAAATGTAACCATAATTTTGAATCTATAGTCTTTGGAAAAGAAAAACCGGCCTGCCCTTCCTGCAAAAGCAAAAAAATAAGAAAGCTTATGTCTACATGCGGTTTCATCAGCAAAGGAAGCGGCGGAGAAACAGTCAGGGCATCCTCCTCTTCATCGTCATGCGGAGGATGTTCCGCATCAAGCTGCGCAGGCTGCGGCCATTGATGAAAACAAAGATCATAATAGGCACAAGAGGAAGCAAGCTTGCACTCTGGCAGGCCGGCTGGGTCAGGACGGAGCTTTTACAAAAACACCGTGACTTAGAAGTTGAGCTTAAAATAATAAAAACAAAGGGCGACAAGATTCTCGATGTTCCTCTGGCGAAGGTTGGCGGAAAGGGGCTCTTCGTTAAAGAGATAGAAGAAGCTCTAATTGAAAACCGCATCGATATGGCCGTGCACAGTATGAAAGACATGCCGGCCGAAACGCTTGAAGGCCTCACTATCGGGGCAATCCCTGAACGGGAAAATCCGAGGGATGTTCTTATTTCAAAAAACGGGCTTTTTTTATCCGGGCTTCCGAAAAACAGCCGTATTGGCACAAGCAGCCTCCGCCGCATGGCACAGTTAAAGCATATAAGACCGGATCTGGTAATTTTACCATTGCGGGGCAATCTTGATACACGAATAAAAAAACTCGATTCGGGTGAGTATGACGCGATAATACTTGCAGCAGCAGGAATAAAACGTCTCGGGCTTGAAAAACTTATTACTGAATATCTTGATGAAGAAACAATGCTTCCGGCTGTCGGACAAGGAGCTTTATGTATTGAAATAAGAGAAAATGATCCGAAGATATCAGGTTATACAACCGCATTAAATCATTCTCTGACCAGTGCAGTGGTATTGGGTGAGCGTGCTTTCCTTAAAAGGCTCGAAGGGGGTTGCCAGATTCCGATTGCAGGCCACGGGAAGACAGATAATAATAATTTCATGATAACCGGGCTCGTTTCCGATCTTGATGGAAAGATTGTTCTCAAAGACAAGCTTACAGGCCCCCTTGAATCATCGGAAAGCATAGGCATCGCTCTTGCTGACCGCCTCCTTTCCATGGGAGCTAAAAAATTGCTTGAAAACCTTGCGGCTCTGTAAAAAGTGAAGACCTCACACAAAGCCTCAAAGATCACAAAGATAACTTATTAATATCAAAATGATTATTTTCTTAGTGATCTTAGTGATTTTGTGAGAAAATAAAGTTTTTTTTCGAGTCCATCATAATCAACTCACAGGAAAAAATGGAAACTAAAAAAGGTAAAGTATATCTTGTAGGAGCAGGCCCGGGAGATCCGGGACTTATCACCGTAAAGGGCAGGGAATGCATTGAGCGCGCCGATGTGATTGTTTATGATTATCTCGCATCTCCTTCCCTTTTGAAATACGCAAAAAAAGAATCCGAAATCATTTATGTCGGGAAACAGGGAGGCGATCACACATTATCCCAGGAAGG
>JAHJQU010000509.1 GCA_018819005.1 Pseudomonadota bacterium
CCAGCGGCGGTTATTATCAGTCCCGATGAGTATGAAAGCATCAAGGAGACAGCCCGGATCGTTTCGGATGCGGACTTGATGGCAGAGATCAGACGAGGTCTGAACGCCTTGAAGGCGAAACGGGCGAAGGTTTACACCCTGGGGGAATTATGAGGCCGGAACTTTATTCGCTGCGGATGCCGGATGAAACAGCAAACTTAATCCGGGGAATGCATCCGGAACTGAAGAAGAAAATCAAGTCAGGGCTCAGGGCAATCCTGGAAGATCCCGATACCGGCAAGATGTTGCGCAACGAATTGGCAGGATTGCGAAGTTTTCGCGTAAGCAGATTCAGGACAATTTGCCGCATTATTAAAAAAGAGGTTGAAATAGTCGCCGTTGGTCCTCGTATAAGGATATATGAAGAAACATACAGGCTGCTTCAAAAAAACAAATGAAAACTGTTATAAATTCTGACCGCTGAACAATTCAGTGCTTATATATCGTTCTCCTGTGCTGGCCAAAATCACAACGATTCGCTTCCCTTTTGCCTCGGTTCTCTTTGCGTAGCTCACAGCAGCCCAGACAGCAGCTCCGGAAGATATTCCGCAAAGGATGCCTTCCTTTTTTGCAAGATTTCTTGCAGTTTCAAATGCATTGTCGTTAGAAACCGTTATGATTTCATCGATTACCGACCTGTCAAGGACTCCGGGTATGAAACCAGCACCAATGCCCTGTATTTTATGCGGGCCGGGCTTTCCCCCCGATAAAACCGGTGAATCGGCAGGTTCGACCGCTATGGCCTTAAAAAACGGGTTTTTCGCCTTTATCGCCTGAGCTACACCGGTTATAGTTCCCCCCGTTCCTACACCTGCAACCAGAACATCTGCTTTTCCTTCTGTGTCGTTCCATATCTCAAGAGCCGTTGTTTCACGGTGTATTTTTGGATTTGCCGGATTATTGAACTGATCCGGCATAAAGGCTTTTTTATCGGATAAAAGCATTTCCTTTGCTTTTTCAATCGCGCCCCGCATTCCGGCTGCGCCTGGAGTCAGGACAAGCTCCGCGCCAAGGTGCTTTAAAAGTTTTCTTCTCTCGATGCTCATGGTCTCCGGCATGGTAAGGCAGACCCGGTATCCTTTTTCAGCACAGATAAAGGCAAGGGCAATTCCCGTGTTTCCGCTTGTAGGCTCTATAATAAGTGTGTTCGAATCAACCCTGCCGTCTGCTTCGGCAGTTTCAATCATAGCAGCTGCAATACGGTCTTTTACGCTCCCCAGCGGATTGAAAAATTCAAGCTTCGCAAATATTTCGGCATCGAGTCCTGCCGCGACCTTATTAAGGCGTACAAGCGGGGTTGATCCGATCGTCCTGCTTATGCTCTGGAATATTTTCATATTTCACCTATTTTTTAGTAAATATGATGAACCTGAAAAAATCGGTTTTTCACACGAAGTCACAAAGACACTATAAATGGTCTATTGAAAACATGCGGGTTTTTCTTTGTGTACTCTGTGATCTTTGTGTGAGAATGACTTCTTATTAAACTATCAAACAGTTAATCCGCGGCTCTTTTTATACGTTAAACGAGGTGTTTCCATGACAACAGTCGTATCGGGCGGAACCGATTCCGTTATCCAGACATTTCCTCCGATAACAGATCGTGCTCCTATTAAGGTATCTCCTCCAAGAATAGTTGTCCCGGAATAGATGATTACGTCGTCTTCAATCGTTGGATGTCGTTTCTTGCCTCTTAAAAGCTCTCCTGCATCTTTGGGAAGTGAAAGAGCTCCCAGGGTAACTCCCTGGTAGATCCGGACATTTTTACCGATTACCGATGTTTCTCCTATGACGACGCCCGTCCCGTGGTCTATAACAAAACTCTCTCCAATTTCAGCGCCGGGATGGATATCTATGCCGGTAATATTATGTGCATATTCAGTCATTATACGTGGAAGAAGGGGAACACCGCTTTTGAAAAGAACGTGAGCCAGCCGGTAAACCGTTATTGCAAACAGACCGGGGTAGCTGAAAATGATTTCATCATAGCTCTTTGCAGCAGGATCTCCTTCATATGCAGCTTTTACATCGGTCGCCAGGGTTTTCCTGACAGAAGGAATTGCCTCAAGGAATTCAATGGCTATCTGGTTTCCGCGTTCAGCACAATCACTGCATTCCTGGCTATATCTGAAACAATCATGCCTTATACAGTTTGAAATCTGCTCTGAAACCATATCATACAGTACAGAAACGGCCTGCCCGATGCTGTATCTTAAATTGACCGGATCGATCTTTTCCTTTGAGAAAAAACCAGGAAAAAGAATCTCTCTTGCCTTGTTGATTATAGCGACAACCGAATCCTTTGAAGGGATAGGATCATAATCGATATGGTTGTAGCATTCCTTGTCGTCGCAACCCCTGATAATTTTTTCAGCTATTTCGGGAAGCATATCTCTTGCTCTTGTAAATGATTCGGCTTCCGTTTTGCATGTTTCTCTGAATTTTAATTTTTTTTCGTCCATTTGTTTCTCCGGATATTTGAGGGTATCCTGCCCTGGATTAAAAAAAGCAGGGCTCTTTGATATTTATATTTATATCAAAAAATAATTCTTGTCAAAACGCCTGTACTATAATTGCTGTTTTTCAACTTTCTTACTTTTTTCACATCGCCAGATGACTTCATCATTAGCCCCCAATAATGATACCTTCGTAAAAAGCCATTCTTGTCATTGGGAAAGTAAAAGTGTGCCATCCGCCCACTGTCAACCGACTCTTGACGGTTGTTTTTTAAGCATGTAAGGTGATCATGTTTTCATCTCCTTTGTAAAAGTATCAGGGACATCTCCAATGATCGTTCCAAAACAAAAAGATTGGTCACGGTTTTCTATTCAACAGAAGGAGAAGCATATGACCTCGTTCAATTTTCTTCTTGTCGATGATGAAAAGCCGTTTATTGAAACAATCGCCCAACGCCTGCGTCAAAGAGGGTTTACGGTGGACTGTGCTTTTTCCGGGACGGAGGCGATAAATCGACTGGAAAAGAACGATACCATTGACGTCGTTGTTCTCGATGTCAAAATGCCTGATCTCGACGGCATTAAAATGGTTGAAACACTCAAGAAAAAGCACCCTCTCGTGGAAGTCATCGTGCTCACGGGCCACGCCTCAATTCATTCTGCCATCGAAGCGTTGAAGTTCGGCGCCTTCGATTATCTGACGAAACCGTGCGATTTAAATGATCTCATTTCCAAGGCAAAACAAGCCGCTTCAAGGAAAAAAGAACGCGAGGCTAAAATCCTAGATGTAAGGATAAAACTGTACATCTCAGAGCGAGAACGAGACAAACTGATAAAGAACATAATGGAAACGTGAAATAAAATCCTTAAGTTTGTTCGCGGCATGGCCGAGGGTACTCATCACTCTCTGCATAGATCCCGGCATTGAAATAACGTTCCGGTCTCCTGCCTCATGTGATGGGGAACAGGGCAATAGGGTCAGGCCAAGATAATTCATTATAATCATTATCACAATCAATAAATTCGGGAGGAAGGAAACAACAAAATGAACACAGAATTATTAGCACCTTGCGGTCTGTATTGTGGCGTTTGCGG
>JAHJQU010000090.1 GCA_018819005.1 Pseudomonadota bacterium
TATTCCTACCTCTTCCGGAGTCTGCCAGTTGAGCATGAAATGAACTCCTTCTCTTTGTGTATCCGTCGTCACTACCGGGTTTGAAACCGGAGCAAGAAGACATCCATCGTCTCCCGGAGGAACTATCATATTCAATGCAGCAGGCACCTTTTTCAAAAGTTTTTCGATAAGCCCGAACTCGTCGTTCCATGGAGTTCGCAATAGAGAGCGCGCGCGGCAGGAGCAGACCAAGCCTATCTTGAGCGCGGCCATTAACGGATCGGAAGCCCTTGAGATCGAGCTTATGACTGCAATTCCGACTGCCTTGCTGAGAAAACAGGACTGAGCCGTTTTTTCGGTTATGCCTCCTATCGCGACAACAGGCAGGGAAACCTTTTCGGCAATCGATTGAAGGCCCGAAAGCCCGGTCGCTTTTTTTGCGTCTTCCTTGGTGCTGGTGGCGAAAACAGGGCCTGCTCCGATATAATCGCAATCTGAAAGAACAGTTCTCCCAAGCTCGTCTATATTTGAGACGGAGATGCCTATTATGGCTTCAGCGCCCAGAATTTTTCTCGCGACAGCAGGAGATTCGTCATCCTGACCCAGGTGAACTCCGTCTGCAGTCAAAGCTTTGGCGAGAAGGATGTTATCGTTTACTATAAACGGTACGCCATTGCATTTGCAGAAATCTCTGATTTCTTCAGCCTCCCTGTAACAACCTGAAGAAAAGGACTTGTTCCTGTACTGGATGATCGTCGCCCCTGCCCTGATGGCGATCTTCGCCTGATCAAAGGGCTCGATTGCAGGCGCTTTGTCGTCTGTTATGAAATAAAAACGAAGGGATTTTTTAAGGTCTTGTTTCAGCATCCTCTCAACCTCCTCGATATATCTTTTGACGTTCTGACAGGTTTTCCTTTCACCGGAATTCTTTCCGCCTCAGGCAGATTGACCCCTTGAATCAAATATTATTCAAAGAGAATCATCCATGATCTGAATTTTTCAGCAGAGCCGTTCCCGTAGGATTCAAGTGTGCGTATAATATTTTTTTCCGAATTCTTTATTACTATGAGGTTCCGGTCTTTTGAAAAGAACTTATCCGCATAACATATTACCTGTTCTTCTATTGATACCGGAATCATATCACGCGCAGGAATCGGAAGTCCGCTTTTTACAATCTCTTCAGCCGATATGCCGGCTCCCATATGTCTGTCGCATACAAGGGCGTGTCCCGGGAGGCCGGCTTTTTCCAGAATCTCACGGCCGAGGAATCCGTGGCAGACGTATGGGTGCGCCCCGAAGCAGCCGAGCTGTGGTGTCTTCGTTTTAAAAATTCCAATATCGTGCAGAATGGCCGCTTCTTCAATAAATCCCATATCAGGGTTAAGATGAGGCACTTTCCCTGCTGCATCGATCGCTTTTTGCGCAACATGCTCGCCGTGCTTTAGAAGGATTTCAAATGTTTTTGAATCACGATCATAGTATTCACAAAGTATATCAACCGGGTTGATTGAATGTTTCTGCAGCATGTAAAATATCCATTATCTTTAGTTTAAGCCTTTCTGGCAAGAAGAACGCCCTCTATGAAAGGATCAATTGCTCCGTCAAGGACACTGCTTACATTTCCTGTTTCAAGATTTATCCTGTGATCCTTGATCATCTGGTATGGATGCAGAACGTATGACCTGATCTGGCTGCCCCAGGCTATTTCTTCCTTGCCGTCATGCATCTCCTGCAGTTTGTCATCCTGCTTCTGTTTCTCTAACTGGTAAAGGCGCGATTTTAAGACAGTCATTGCCATTTCCTTATTCCGGTGCTGAGACCTTTCCTGCTGGCACTGAACAACTATGCCTGAGGGCATGTGGGTAATCCTGACCGCGCTGCTTGTTTTGTTTACATGCTGCCCCCCTGCACCGCTCGCTCTGAAGACATCTACCCTTAAATCCTTTTCATCGACATCGATGGCTATTTCGTTGTCGAGTTCGGGATATACAAAAACGGAAGCAAAGGAGGTGTGCCTTTTCCCGTTTGCATTAAAAGGCGATATTCTTACAAGGCGATGGACTCCTTTTTCGGTTTTTAAATATCCGTAAGCGTATTCACCTTCGGCCATGAAGGTTACGCTTTTGATTCCGGCCTCGTCACCGGGCTGAAAATCGATAAGGTTGAATTTGAAACCTTTTCTTTCGACCCATCTTGCATACATCCTGAAAAGTATTTCGGCCCAGTCCTGTGCTTCGGTTCCACCGGCGCCTGCGTTTATCGAAACAATGGCATTGTTCTGGTCATCCTCTCCGTCAAGCATGAGATCAAGGGAGGCTTTTTTAATTTTATCTCTTATATTCTGGAGCTGGCTGGATACTTCTTCAATGACGGACGAGTCGGACTCTTCCATAGCCAGATTAAACATGATTTCGCTTTCTTCAAAATCTGTGGCGAGCTTATTGAAACTGTCTATCTTGCTTGAAAGAAGCCTTCTCTCTTTCAGAAGGGGCGTCGCTTTATCATGGCTTTCCCAGAAGTTATCTTTTGAGATAAGGAATTCGATCTCATTCAATCTTTTTTCTTTGTTATCTAAGTCAAAGATAGCCTTTCAGCTCAATTATTTTCTGGTTTATATCCTTTATGCTCTGTTTAAGGTCTAAAGACATATCACTACCTCCTTAAGTTCAAATCTCTCATTTTGTTTTTATCAGTAAAGTTACTGCTGCAGCGGCAAGGCAGATAAATGCGAAAAGATCGCCGAACCGTGTATAAAAAGTTATTTCTTCTAATATCGGGACATTTCTTGTCATAGCCGCGTCTTCAAAAATGGGAGTGGATGCTATAATCCTTCCCGAAGGATCTATAAATCCGCTGATTCCTGTATTTGCCGCCCTTACCAATGCCCGCCTGTTTTCAACAGCCCTGAATACAGCCATTGAAAAATGCTGATATGGGGCGCTTGTTTTTCCGTACCATGCATCATTTGTAATATTTACAAGCAAGCCCGCGCCGTTTTTGACTTCAGCCCTTGACAGATAAGGGAATATCAGTTCGTAGCATATCAGCACGCCTATGCTATGACCGTTCAAACTAATGGTGGCGCCTTTTTTGCCCGGCCGGAAATCACCCACATTTTCAACTATCTTTCCAAGAAAAGGCAGCCATTTTTTTAAAGGCACATATTCACCAAAAGGGACAAGATGGACTTTATCATATTTTCCGGAAACTTTCCCATCTGGACCTACCAGATATGCGCTGTTGTAATACTCAATATTATCCTTGTTCCGTATAAATGAAGGGCTGCCTATCAAAAAACTCACCCCGGTTTCAGCAACGCTACTCTGAACCATTTCAGTCAGGCCGGTATCATACAAAAAATAAAAAGGGGCTGCAGTTTCAGGCCACACAACAAGATCCGGTTTTTCTGCAATAACAGAACCGGATAAATCCAGATATTTTTTTACAGCTGAATACTGTAATGCCGGGTCCCATTTTTCTGATTGTCCAATGTTTCCCTGTATTACCGAAATCCTTGCCTTATGAGAAGCCGAAACTGTTTTATCCGTTATTTCTATCCGGTTTTTACCATAAAACCATACAAATGTCAGTGCAAAAATGAATATGAGCGCAGATGACGCAAAATGGACTCCCGAAACCTTTTTTCCCCACCAGCCTGATTTAGTCAGGTATAGAAAACCAATAAGAACCGCTGCATTGGATAATATGAGCAGGAAAGATACTCCATATGAACCTAATATATCTGAAACCTGTATTATATGCAATGACTTATACTGGGAATATGCGGTCAGTTCCCACGGAAAACCTGTAAACAGAAAGGATCTGACATATTCAAGCGAAACCCATAGAGCAGGGATCATAAAAAAAAGCATCAAAGGCTTCAGTGTTATCCGGGTTAATAAGCCGGAAAATAAAGCGATATAGAGCGACAGATAGAATGAAAAGAGAAACAGTATCGGTATAGACAGGTAAATCGGAAGATGGCCATATGTTTCCATGGTATAGGAAAGCCAGTAGAGGAGCGTAATATTATGAACAAGACCTGTCAGCAGGCCGATCTTAAAGCCGTCTTTGAATCGCAGGTCTTTTGCGGCAATTATAAGGGGGGCAAGTGCAAACCAGGCAAGCCATGAAAGGCTGGTGTGAGGAAAAGAACCTGTGAGGAGTAAGCCGCTTGTTATGGCTAATATTATTTTGTTCTTGTCAATTTTCTGCAATATGAAGTTTCTTTTTTCCGGGCTGTGCCAATTCTCGGGTTTTACGATACCGTCAATCATGATGCCTTCGTAAAAAGTCGTTCTCACACAAAGATCACGGAGAACACAAAGAAAAACCTGAATGTTTTCAATAGGCCTTTCTTCGTGTCTTTGTGCCTTCGTGTGAAAAATTGGCTTTTTACGAAGCCGTCAATCATGACTATTTTATTATTATAGAACTGGTGTTCGCAGTAGCATCATTACCTATTGCCACATTTGTCACATTTGAGGCTGAACCCTCATTTACGATAACCCCTTGTATTTTGGATCCTTTAATCTTTATAGTACCGAGGTTTGCTTCACTTCCTTTTCCTATGGCGACATTTGTCAGGTTGTTTCCGGAAAACTTGTTAATGATTACGCTTCCCTGTGATATGTCGGATCCTATAGAACCCCCCAGTTCATTTTGAATCTTATTAATTTCATCCGCCGAGATTTTTTCTACAGTAGATGGAAGAGAATCCTGCCGGACAATTGTTTTTTCATAATCTGAAAGGACGGTGATTTTATCCGGCCATAATATATTTGTAACTTCAAGGCTTGTTTTTGCAAGGGCCGATATTTCCGTTACGCCGGGTTTAGCAGTTATGACAAAATCGGATCCCCTGACTCCTGCAACGGCTGTATTTGTTTTTACTTTAAATTCCGAGGAGTTGAAATTGGACATTTTCGTCACCAGGTAGCGGGCTTTTCCAATGGCCATGTTTATAAGGGAAAATCTTGTTTTCATTTTGGGATCGTAAACGCTTTTTGTAAGTTCCAGCTTTGTTCCTGAAGCAAGAATTAATTTACTTTCATCATTCAAAAGGATCTCAATGCGTCCCTTTTTTTGTGTGATAACAGTGTCTCTTTCAA
>JAHJQU010000091.1 GCA_018819005.1 Pseudomonadota bacterium
CACAAGATTGGGATTGTGCGTAAAGCAAAAAAAGAGAACAGTCGTTTTAATAAAAGAGTTGAAAACGAAGTAATTTATGCCTGACGTTCTGATAACAGATAATCTTGAAGACATCATCAGTTCAATCGAATTGATAGAAAACGCTCTAAAGGTATTACCGGTGCGGATGATTTTGTTCTTAGTGAAGATGGTATGATCATTCTGGATTCCATCTGCATGAGGCTTCAAGTTGTTGGCGAACTTGTAAAAAAGATCCAAAAGATCGACCCTGATGTTTTTGAAAAATATCCGGAAATAGAATGGCAGAATATCATGAAATTAAGGGATATCATTTCTCATCATTACGAACATGTGGATCACGAAATAATATACGATATATGCATGAACCATCTGCCAAATTTGAAAAATGTGGTGCAGCTTATTTATAAATATAAAACTGGCTCTATGTAAGAAAAAAGGGGAAACAGACCAAACAGACCATCTTTTTAGTAGTTTTTTTTCTTCGCATTCAACTCAAAACAGTTTTTCGGTTTCATATTTTCCACTCTTCGATGTACGATCTTCGATATTCGATGTACGGCTCTTACATAACCCAATATTTTCTGTTGAATTATATTTTGATGTACGTCCCCTATTCTCTCCCCGATGTTTTGGATAAACCAGGAAGGGTAATCAAATGAATCTGACTATTGTTGGAACCGGATATGTCGGCCTTGTTGCCGGAACGGGATTTGCCAATCTTGGCAATAGAGTAATATGTCTTGATAATGATGAAGTGAAAATAGCGGCTCTTTTACGAGGAGAGCTTACTATATATGAACCGGGCCTCGAAGAGATTTTCAAAAGGACCCTTAAATCCGGAAGGCTTCTTTTTACCCCCGATACTAAAAAGGCTGTTTGTGAATCAGATGTCATATTCATCTGTGTCGGAACGCCGACGAATCATCTGCAGGAAGCGGACCTGATGGCCGTTGAAAATGTTGCCGCGCTGATCGGCAGATTTATGAACGGATACAAGGTCGTTGTAAATAAGAGCACAGTTCCCGTCGGAACGGCAGAGCTTGTGAAAAATATCATAAAGGCAAACCAGGAAAAAGCAATCGATTTTGACGTGGTTTCGAATCCCGAATTTCTGAGGGAAGGGGCTGCCGTCAAAGACTTTGAAAACCCGGAAAGAATCATTATCGGAACAGACAGCAAAAAAGCTGAGGAGATAATGACCTCTCTCTACCGCTCTGTTGCAAGAACCGGGCGGCCTATAATGATCACGGATGTAAAAAGCGCCGAGATAATAAAATATGCCGGCAACGCGATGCTGGCGACACGAATCAGCTTCATGAACCAGTTGTCGCATCTGTGCGATAAAACGGGCGCTGATATAAAGGATGTTTCAAGAGGGATAGGTCTCGACAGCAGGATAGGCCCGCGCTTTCTGCACGCCGGTGTAGGATATGGAGGAAGCTGTTTTCCGAAGGATGTAAGAGCGCTGATATCCACATTAAAAAAATGCGGTTGTGATGCGGACCTCTTTGAAGCCGTTCACAGGATAAATGAAAAGCAGAAGACCGTTGTGGTTGAAAAGCTTAAATCGGTTCTGCCGATAGATGGCAGCACCATAGCCATATGGGGGCTTTCATTCAAGCCTAAGACCGACGACATCAGGGAGGCTCCTTCACTTAAGATAATCGAAGAGCTTAAAAGCCTGGGAGCAAGGATCAACGCGTTTGATCCGGTCGCAATCGAAAATGCCAGAAAAGTTTTAGAAGATGTCATATTCTTTGATGATCCGTATGAAACACTCCGGGGCTGCGATGCTCTCATTGTTGCCACTGAATGGGATGAGTTCAGAAATCCTGACATGAAGGCGGTAAAATCGTTGTTGAAAAAACCTGTCATCGTTGATGGAAGAAATATTTATGATCCGAAGGAGATGAAAAGGTTGGGTTTTACTTATGTCGGAATCGGAAGGCAATAACGGAACAATTTTGATGTATCTACCTCATTCATGACAAGGACATAATAATGCACTTAACAAAACGAGTTCTCGTAACCGGCGGCGCAGGCTTTCTCGGTTCGCATTTGTGTGAAAGACTTCTTCAGGAAGGATGTGATGTAATTTGTGCTGATAATTTTTATACCGGCAGCAAGCGGAACATTGTCCATCTATTAAAAAATCCATATTTTGAATTGCTGCGACATGACATTACTTTCCCGCTGTACCTGGAAGTTGATGAGATATATAATTTGGCATGCCCCGCCTCTCCGATTCATTATCAGAATGATCCTGTGCAGACCACAAAAGTCAATGTCCACGGGTCGATTAATATGCTTGGACTGGCAAAAAGGATCAAAGCAAAAATACTCCAGGCATCCACGTCCGAAGTTTACGGTGATCCTGCAGTACATCCTCAGACGGAAGCCTACTGGGGGAATGTCAATTGCATTGGCCCAAGATCCTGTTATGATGAGGGGAAGCGCTGCGCCGAAACTCTTTTTTTCGATTATTACCGTCAACATAAACTTAAAATAAAAGTGGCGAGAATATTCAATACCTACGGTCCGCACATGCACCCGAACGACGGCAGGGTCGTATCCAATTTTATTATGCAGGCACTTAGGGATGAACCGATAACAATATACGGTGATGGCAGCCAGACAAGAAGCTTCTGTTATGTGGATGATCTTATAGAAGGATTAATAAGACTCATGAACAGCCCGGATGATTTCACCGGACCTGTTAATCTTGGCAATCCGGTGGAGTTTACCATTCTCGAGCTTGCCCGGAAGGTGATTGCGCTGACCGGATCAGAATCAAAGATCGTTTTCAAACCGCTTCCCGAAGACGACCCGAAACAGCGAAAGCCGGACATTACGCTTGCAATAGATATGCTCGGCTGGCAGCCTGAAGTAATTCTTGAGGAAGGCTTGAAGAAGACGATAGGATATTTCAGAAATATACTTGAAGGAGTTTGAGTTTGAGAGAGTAAAAAAAGGAACTTTTGGAAACAATTTTCCGGGAGTTATGATAAAGATTTTAGTTTTTGGCAGGATTCCCTCTGGATAAAACCAAAACGTTCTTCGCCTGTCAATGCTGAATCGCACGCAGACAGGCGCTTCGCAGTTCAAAACTGGAAATTCCCATAAATGACCGACTCATCTTCGACACATACACAAGAACCGGTGCTCGTTATCGAATCCGGCCGCACCGAGAAGAACTATTGGGCCGATCTCTGGCGCTACCGGGAGCTTTTTCTGATTCTGGCATGGCGCGATCTGTCCGTGCGATACAAGCAAACCATCATCGGCATTCTCTGGGCCATTCTCAGACCTCTGCTGACGATGGTCGTCTTCACTGTCATTTTTAGCAGAATCGCAAAACTCCCAAGCGACGGTAACGCGCCTTACGCCCTGATGGTCTTTGCGGCCATGCTCCCCTGGTCCCTTTTCTCAAACGCACTGACTGAATCGTCCAATAGTCTTATTGGGAATGAAAAGCTGATCAGCAAAGTTTACTTTCCCAGGATGATCATGCCCGCGGCTACCTTGATAACTGCTTTCGTAGATTTCCTCATCAGTTTCATTATCCTGATTGGAATGATGATCTATTATCAATTCGCACCCGGCTGGCATATCCTGTTGCTGCCTTTCTTCATCATTCTGGCCCTGTTGGCCAGCCTGGGTCCCGGTCTCTGGATTACAGCGCTCAATGTGAAATACCGTGATTTCCGCTATATCATTCCTTTTGTGGCGCAGTTCGGCCTTTATGTTTCTCCGGTAGGATTCAGCAGCAAGGTCGTCCCGGAACAATGGCGACTGCTTTACAGCCTCAATCCCATGGTAGGAGTCATTGATGGCTTCCGCTGGTGCATCTTGGGCGGCGACAGCCCCATTTACCTGCCCGGTTTCCTGCTAAGTCTTGCCATCATTGCTTTCTTTCTCTGGCTGGGCGTCTCCCGTTTCCGCAGGATGGAAAAAACCTTTGCAGATTTGATATAGAATATGGGAGATGGGAGATCGAAGATAGGAGAATTGAAGATGGAAATGAAATCTTTCGAGAATTTGGAAGTATAGGCAGCAGGCTCGATTTAAAATCATTGACTTTAATTCGTATTTAGTCATAATATGTGCCACTTTAATTCGCAGCATGTTTTAAGATGAATTGTGCTTGGAGGAGAAGCGGTGTTTAATCGACGAGCAATAGAAGATATCAAAGCCTGGCATCAACAGAGTAAGCGCAAGCCTTTGGTCATCCGTGGAGCAAGGCAGGTGGGAAAAACAACAGCAGTCCGCCTTGCGGCTGAGCAACTCTCCGTCAAGGTGATTGAAGTCAACCTTGAGCGGCATACCGAATTGGAACCCCTGTTTCAGCGTTACAAACTGGATGAGTTGTTGTTTAACTTTTCTCTGATGAGCGGCGAGCAGATTACTCGAGACAGCAATATCATCTTATTTCTGGATGAAGCACAGGCGACACCTTCCGCATATCCGTGTTTACGTTATTTTTCGGAGGATATGCCTGGCCTGGCCGTGATTTTAACGGGTTCCTTACTCGATCAGGTGCTCAATGATATCAAGCTTCCCACCCCTGTTGGCCGCATTGAACCCTACTTCATGGGACCATTGACATTTGAAGAGTTTCTTTTTGCGATCGGTGAGATCAAAGCGTTGCAAACCATTGAGATGCTTCAGGTGAATAACATACACCTCATGCCCGACTCTGTGCATGACGACCTGATGGCGCTCGTTCGACGCTACACGCTGACAGGTGGAATGCCCGGGTGTATCCAGCTCGGCATTGATAGTCATTTTAATCATGCTGAAATTCTGAAGCATCAGACAGCGTTGATTCAAACTTACAAGGATGATTTTGCAAAATACGCCGGGACTCAAAACGCCCTTCGGCTCAATGCTTTTTTTAATGGTATTTTAAGGCAGGTGGGTTTTCAATTTTCCCATAAACAGGTCAACGAGATTTCTGCCATGACCAGTGGTGATAATCGACAACTGAATGCAGCGATTGAGCGCTTTCTGGAGGCCCGTTTGTTCTATCGCGTGCTTCACAGCAATGCAGGCGGAATTCCGTTGGGCACTGAAACCAAAATAAGAATCAGCAAGTTTTTGTTTATCGATATTGGATTGTTATTGGCAGCACAAGGCCTGCCCGCTCAAACAGTTATGAGTTCACCTCTCGAATTGGCCAATCATGGTGTGTTGGCGGAGCAGTTTGTGGGTCAGCAATTGCTCTATTCTAAAAAGGGTTATATTCAGCCCGAATTATATTACTGGCAACCTCCAAAGTCAGAGGGTCAAGCAGAGGTTGACTTCCTTTTTCCCTGTTTAAATGGGGTGTATCCCATAGAGGTCAAATCGGGTTCAGGGAGCACGATAAAGTCGTTACACTCGTATGTCGTTAAAAAACAAGCTGACCAAGCCGTCAAAATTAGTTCTGCCAAGCCGTCCGTGAATCAATTAACGGCCAAAGTGAATAAAGTTGAGCGCAGTTTCAGATTGCTCAATATCCCCTTTTATTTGGTGCATCAACTGGAACGCTTGTTAACTCAGGGATGACCGGAAATACGTTTCTGAGCTAATGCTTAAAATTACAGAAATCTCCAGAATGCTTTATGGCTTGGCCAAAACGTTGAAATAACCTTTAATTTCTTACCTTTTACTTTTTACTTTTAACTTTTTACCTTTCACTGGTTTCGCATGTCCTCCATCGTCATAAAAGCTGAAAACCTCGGTAAAAAATACGTCATCGGCCACCAGGCTGAAAGGGGTAACTATACGGCTCTCCGCGATGTGCTGATGCAGAATGCCCGAACCCTCTGGAGCAAGACCAAAGACCTGGCAAAGGGAAAGCCTGTCATACAGGGCGATACGATGGAAGAGGTGTGGGCGCTCAAGGATGTGAGTTTTGAGATCAGTCGTGGAGAGGCCGTGGGCATCATCGGCCGCAATGGGGCCGGGAAAAGTACGCTATTGAAGATTTTGAGCCGCATAACGGAACCAACTGAAGGCCGGGTAACCATCAGGGGCCGAGTCGCCAGCCTTTTGGAAGTAGGTACAGGTTTTCACCCGGAACTGTCCGGGCGGGAAAACATCTACTTGAATGGCACCATACTCGGAATGACCCGATTGGAAATAAAGCGAAAGTTTGATGAGATCGTAGCCTTTGCCGAAGTTGAGAAATACCTGGACACACCAGTCAAGCGGTACTCCAGCGGAATGTACGTGCGCCTCGCCTTTGCCGTCGCCGCCCACCTGGAACCTGAAATTTTAGTTGTGGACGAGGTATTGGCGGTCGGAGACGCCTCGTTTCAGAAAAAATGCTTGGGCAAAATGGGGGATGTGGCAAAAGAAGGACGAACGGTGTTGTTTGTTAGCCATAATATGGCTGCGGTACGGCAATTATGTCAAAACGGTATGGTGTTGAATGAGGGGAAAGTGAATTTTCTGGGGGATATCGGAAGCACAATTAATCGCTACCTTCAAGATGTGAAAACAGTTCAGGCAGTGAGTTTAGCCGAGCGGCGGGATAGGCAAGGAAGTCAATGGCTTAAATTCACTGGTGTTCGATTATTTAATACTGCGGGTAATGAACAGAGACAAGCTATTTCCGGACAAGATGTATTTATAAGATTTTACTATGTGTCCGATAAAGTGATGCGTGATGCGTCGGTTAATATCGCATTCAATGTGAGAAGCAACCAAGGATGCTTGCTTACTAATCTAAACTCACTCGACGTTGAGAAGACCACTATGAATTTGTATTCTACAGGTTTCCTTCAGTGTTTCTGGCCCCGATTTAGCCTGCGTTCAGGCTCTTATGAATGCGCATTATTTTGTGCAGTGAATGGAGACATTGTGGATTGGTTGCAATCCGCTTTTACAATTCAGGTTGAGGATGGTGACTTCTTCAGTACCGGCAGGATTATCAATAGGGAGCAAGGCGATGTTCTCTTCTCTTACGATTGGGCAAGTCATCCTATAGAGGGCTGACAGTACTATGGATTTAGTAAGTTTTACCTTGTGCTTGCTTCGCAATTCAACTCAGCGGAAACATGTTTTCCGTTGGCTCAGATCATTGCGAAAAGATTATTTGCTTAAAACAAAGCAACCATGGCTGGTATTCGACGTAATAGACTTTCTGAATTCATTGCCGCTTGAGGGCAAGAGAGTTTTTGAATATGGAAGTGGGGGATCGACACTGTTCTGGCTGAATCACGGAGCAGAGTGCATTTCAATTGAGCATAACCAGGATTGGTACAAATTGATGCATCCTCTCTTTGAGGGGATGGATAAGATTGATTATAGATTAGTGCTGCCGGAGCCAGCGATGGATAAAGAAGCATCGGATATTGCTGACCCAAACCTTTACCTATCTGAGGATAACAAGCTCTTGGGGTTAAATCTCAAAAACTATGTATGCCAGATCGATTCTTTTCCGGATGATTTTTTTGATATTGTATTAATTGATGGACGAGCGCGTCCAGCCTGCATTATGCATAGCGTGACAAAAGTAAAAATTGGCGGCATGCTGATTTTGGATAATTCTGATCGGGATTATTATTTATCCCAAACCAGATGTTGTTTAAGCAGTTTTCAGGAGAAAAAGTTTAGAGGGGCGATACCGACTAATCCGCTTTGGTCAGCGACTACCATATTCACAAAAACACGCAACTCATGATTGCATATCTTAAAAAATACATAAGAAATAGTATCGCACACCGTCGCCTTAAACATAAGATTACACAACAACTTCATAAGGGCGAAAAAGTAAAAATAATGATAGGTTCTGGCGACCTATGTGAAGCGGGATGGATAGCGACAGATATTGACACCTTGAATGTGTTGCACATAGATGATTGGCAATATTATTTTAGGCCCGGGTTAATAGACGCTCTTATTGCTGAACATGTATGGTAGCACTTGATGCCCGAAGACGGTCTTATAGCGGCATGTAACTGCCATATGTATTTGAAGCCAGAAGGATATTTTAGAGTAGCCGTACCAGATGGGTTCCATCCCAATGCAGAATATATCGACTACGTCAAACCTGGAGGTATTGGCGCTGGGGCTGAAGACCATAAGATTCTTTATAACTTCAGGTCATTGGAGAGCGTATTCATGCACGCAGGATTTCATATAGACTTACTCGAATATTTCGATGAGAAGAGAGAATTTCACTACAAAGAATGGTCTCCTCAAGATGGCATGATATACAGATCCAAAAGATTTGATGAGAGAAATCAAAATGGCTTGCTCAATTACACTTCGCTTATCTTAGATGCGAGAAAAGAATGAACCCTATATTTGTCCCCATAATCCTTTTTGCTACGCCCCCCCTGACCACCTGCACAGAACGTTAGGCTATCTGCGGGTGAATCACTATGCCTTCAGCAACGAGATCGAGAGAACTCAACCATTATGAATACACCAATTGCCTATTTCGCATTTAACCGCCCTCGTCATACTCGCGAAACATTTGCTGTCATCCGTGCGCAGTGCCCGACAAAGCTATTCATAATTACTGACGGCCCGAGGCCCGGTCATGCTACCGATGACGAGCAATGTAAAGAGGTACGCGAAATTGTGGAAAAAATAGACTGGACCTGCGAGGTATATCGCAATTACGCCGATCGAAATCTCGGTTTGAAGCGGCGGGTCAGCAGTGGGTTGGACTGGGTATTCAGCCAAGCTGAGCGAGCAATCGTGATAGAGGACGACTGTCTACCACATCCGGACTTTTTCATTTTCTGTGAGTCGCTTCTCGAACGCTATGAGTCTGATGAGCGTGTTTGGGTTATTACCGGAAACAACTTCCAAAATGGACGTCAGCAGGGAGACTCGTCTTATTATTTTTCTAAGTACAACCACTGCTGGGGTTGGGCGTCTTGGCGACGCGCGTGGCAGCATTACCGCATCGATATACCCTTCTGGCCGGAATGGAAGACATTATCTGACTGGTTGAAGAAGACGCCTGACAAGGTTGAACAGAGTTATTGGGCAAATATCTTTGAGTGTGTTCGGCGTAACGAGATTGACTCGTGGGCATACCCTTGGACTGCCTCTGTCTGGTATCATGGCGGACTGACTGCAACGCCGAACGTCAATCTGGTGACCAATATCGGCTTCGGTCCTGATGGGACTCATACTGTTTTAAAGGAGTATCAGGATGGTTTATCTGCACATCCGCTGGGGCCGCTAACGCATCCTGAAAGGGTTGAGCAGGACAAGAAGGCGGATCGGTATGTTTTTGATCATCATTTTGGGGGTCTACAGCAACGACTGCACCGGCGCATGCTAAAGCGACCGAGAAGGATTGTTGTGGAGATCATCAGAACATTTAGGAACTGATCTTTATTGCCGGAAGGTTAATATTGTTGTCTTAAATTTATCCCTGTCCGGTATGAGTTTGAAAATCCATTTATGATCATTTTATCAGAAAATCTGTCCACCACCGAGCGCACCTATCTTTCATCCGTGATCATAGATGACGAGACACTGGACCTCGAAGGAATGTGGGCTTTGATCAATGCTGCATGGAAGGAATGTCAGTGTGACCCGGACATAATGGACGAAAGAATCTCTGTTTTTTATGAACATCCTGTCTGGCTGCTTAACGGCTTTTTCATCGAACAACACGACGAATCGCTCAGCAACAGGCGGGATTTCACCAACTACGTGGATAGCCTTAAACCTCGGCGTATTGCGGATTTTGGTGGCGGCTATGGATCGTTGGCTAGGATGATCGGGTCACGCTGTTCGGATGCCGAAGTCCATATCGTCGAGTTGCATCCGCATGCGGCGGCCATTTCCCTGACAGAGCAGACTCCCAACGTGCGTTACGTGCCAAAGCTTACAGGTGAGTACGACGTGCTTATCGCCACAGATGTGTTTGAACACGTCCCAGATCCGCTCGTGCTTGTAGAAAGTACAGCGGCGCATTTGCGTACAGGTGGTGAGTATTTGATTGCGAATTGTTTTTGGCCGGTGATCCGTTGCCATCTACCATCGACTTTTCATTTCAGGTGGTCGTGGGATGCCGCAATGAAGGCGATGAATTTGCAGCCGGGTAAGCCGGTGACATATGGTCGTGCTTACAAACGGGTTGGACCGATTTCCGCCATCGCGGCTCGAGGCATCGAGCAGAGATCGAAACGCTGGTTCGAGTTGATTGAGTGGATGCCCGGTCGGGTTCGGGCACTGCTGGCGCGGTTTGTTTTTTCGGGGTTACAATGAAAGTCATACACATTTCGACAGACGATTCCGGCGGTGGGGCCGCTCGTGCCGCATACCGTATTCACCGCGCGCTGATGGGAAACGGCATCGACAGCCTCATGAGAGTTCTCCATCGCGGCACTGCTGACGACAGTGTGCTTGTAGGAACACCGCCGCCTACCACCGAACGATTGACAAAAGCACTACACAGACGTTGGCTCTTGCACACCCATCGGGGGTGGCATACCGATAATCCGATCCTCCACACCTTCGGTCAGATTGGTGCCGGGCTGGTGGATGAGCTAAACACCAGTGACGCCGACGTACTGAATCTGCACTGGATATCGGGCATGTTATCAGTAAAGGATATCGGCAGACTGCGCAAGCCGATCGTTTGGACGTTGCACGACATGTGGGCATTCTGCGGCGGCGAGCACTACGCATCGGACAACACTACGGCGCGTTTCCGCAACGGCTATCACATAGGGAACCGGCCACCGGGCGAGCGCGGGTCGGATCTGAACCGCCATACTTGGGAGGCAAAGCGTAGGGCGTGGGCAAGGCAGCACTTCACCATTGTTAGTCCCAGCCGATGGCTGGCAGCCTGTGCACAACAAAGCGTTTTATTTTCCGAAGCTGCTGTGCATGTAATACCCAATCCGCTGGATACGGGCAAGACTTGGCGAACGATTCCGCGCAAGGTGGCACGAGTGGCGCTGTGCCTACCGCCAGACAAAAAGTTGATTCTGATGGGCGCCTATGGAGGCGTGGACGACTCACGGAAAGGCGGCGACCTATTGCGCTACACGGTTGCGCGAGTGGCGGCGCAACAGTTTGGTGATGTTGAACTAATAATCTACGGCCAAGGGAAACCCACCCACGATGAAACTTGGCCGTGCCCGGTGCATTGGCTTGGCGTGGTACGCGACGACCGCGTACTGGCGCTGGCATATTCAGCAGCAGATGTGATGGTGGTGCCATCGCGACAAGATAATCTCCCCAACACCGCTGTTGAAGCTCAGGCATGCGGTACGCCGGTGGTTTCCTTCAACATCGGAGGTCTACCGGACATCGTGGCCCATCGTGAAACGGGTTGGCTCGCGAAGGCATTTGATACCGAGGATCTGGCAGAGGGCATTTTATGGGTGCTTTCGGATAAAAACCGATGGGATAAGTTATCACGATTAGCGCGCGAGAAGGCAGTGGAGCGGTTTTCGCCAGATGTGGTTGCTAAGCAGTATGGACGGGTGTATGAAGAAGTACTTTCTTCAAAAGCAAATTTTCCAAATAAAGCCAAATGAGCACCGAAAAGAAAACAGCATCCAACAACAATACCCGATGAAACAAATTCTTCCGTCAGTTACACACCACTCTTGTTTGCAATCTTTGAAATACTTAATGAAACGAGGCGTCAGACTATCCCAAGGGAACTGGGTCTTAGTTAAATGATAAGTGTAATTACACCAGTCTATAATGGAAAACGTTTTATTGAATCCTGCATTCTGAATATAATAAAACAGGCGTGCCCCGATATTGAGCATATCATCATCGATGGCGGCTCCACCGACGGCACTGTCGAAATCATTAAGGGCTACGCGGAGCGCTATGATCACATCAGGTGGGTATCGGAAAAAGACAATGGGCAATCGGACGCTATGAACAAGGGAATCTTGATGGCCCGGGGGAGTATATTGGGCTTCCTCAACGTGGACGACTACTACGAGCCGGACGTATTGCGCCGAATTGTAGAGCTGTTCAAGATCCTCCCGGAGCCAAGCTTGCTGGTTGGCAACTGCTATCGATGGAATGATAAAGGGGAAATGTACGAGTTGAATAAACCGGCTAAGCTCGGCATTACGGACCTTATGCTGGGATGGAATGTCAACCCTTTTCCGGTCAATCCATCACAATATTTTTACCATAAATCTCTCCACCAAAAGATCGGCCTCTACAATGTGCAGGAACATTTTACCTTGGATATTGATTTCCTTATCAGGGCTGTGCAGGCCGCACACGTAACCTATCGGGATGAGTTTTGGGGGAACTACCGGTTTATAGAAGGAACCAAGACCTTCCACGATATGCAGAACCGATTGTGCGTTCAACGCCTAAATGCTCTTCTGAATAAATACAAGAAGGAGCTCCCCCGACGCCAGCAACTGCTCATCGCACTCAAGAGGGCTTGCTATAATAATCAGTTGACTGCGATTCCTCGATATTTTATGAGGGATCCTCACGAATTTTTCCAGAAACTTCGCTCCAAACTTATGAATGTATTCGGCTTCAGACATTGAACAGAGGATAGGAATTGCCTGCTTCATCGAAAGTGCTATTATTGGGAGTGGACGCGTGAATGTCAACATGGTAATTTTGACCTATAATCGACTGGATAAGCTATCCCTATGAACTCGAAAATAATTACAAAGATAAAAATTTTAGGTGTTCAGTCTCCACTTTAGCGCTTATCTGAAATTTACCGCAAAAAGAAAAAATGCGGCCAGTCGATATTGGATGTATGGCAAGCGAAACGGTGCAGGATTTGGCCAAATGAATAAGCAGAACATAATAAGCGTCGTTGTTGCCACCCGCAACCGGGCCGCGTCGCTCGCTCGCCTGCTCGACGGCTTGGTTGGGCAGATCGGCGCCCCCCCATTCGAGGTAATCATCGGCGACAACGGCAGCAGCGATGACACACCCATGGTAGTCGAGCGGGCTCGGGATCGACTGCAGGTCCGTTATGTGCACGAGGAACGTCCCGGCAAGAGTCGGACGCTCAACGCAGCTTTGAAGCTTGCCCGAGGCGAACTGATCGTATTCACAGATGACGATGTGCTGCCACAGTCGGACTGGCTTGCCCAGCTTCATGTCGCCGCACTCAGACATACGGATGCAAATATCTTTGGTGGACGGATTGGGGTTGATATGAAATCAGTCCCCCTGTGGGTTGCCCGTTCCTTCAATCTGATGGGGCTTCTTGCATCCTGTCACGACAAGGGTGAAAGGAATGTTCGTTATGGATACAGGGAGTATCCGTTTGGTCCCAATATGGCAGTTCGGAGACATTGCATTGCCGGGTTGAACAAGCCCTATCCCGAATATTTGGGTCCCGGAACAAAAATGCCGGTGGGCGATGAACCGACATTTCTTTCACAGCTCAGTCCCCCGGAAGCAAATGATAGGTTGTTTGTGGCATCAGCTTGTGTAATGCACGCAGTAGAAGCTGAAAACGTTTTTTTTATTAAGGCAATCAAGCGGTGTTACTTGGCTGGACTGGCCCATGGCATGCTTGGCATCTTTCATATGTCTCAGGATAGAAACAGCCCGACATCCACATTTTCATTAATCACTCAAAGACTTGGAACTTGTCGTAGCCTGAGGGAAATGATCTGTATCTCTGCCCGCTACTTAGGATATTTGCAAGGCCACCGAGTTTATAGCCGCAAAAATTCAGGTAACGACGGTTGATATGAGATTTTGAAACGGTCAACAAATCAAAAAATATGCGCATAATCAGCCCGATGGCCACCGGAAATGGGGCATATGTTGTTCACAAAACGCTTGAAAGCCGGACACCCGGTTACCAGGTTATTCCATATAACCCATACATGACATTGTTTCCTCCATCCTTGATCTTATTAGGGCGGTTCAGCCGTGCCGGCTTGATTCATACCGCGCCAGACTATGCATTCTTTCATTTACGAAAGAATATTCCACTGATTTTGACGTTTCATAATTATGTTCTGGATCGATTCATGCAGGATTACAGCAGCACATTACAGAATATTCATTACCAAACTGACTTAAAAATATTCACAAAATTGGCCGTTGGGAAAGCTAATACCATTACTGCAGTGAGTCGATTTACGGCAAACTTGGTAAGACAGGAGATGAAACTGCCGGATAACATCAAGGTTATCTATAATGGAATCGATCATGCTCTGTTTACTCCTAAAAAATCGAACCACAAGAAGCAGGCAAATAAAATTAATGTATTGTTTTGCGGGAATCTAACCAGAAGAAAGGGAGCGCAGTGGCTTGTTCCCATCGCGGAGAGGCTGGATCGAAATATTAATATTTTTTACACCTCAGGCTTGCGATCTTCCGGCATGCTGGCTGATCATTCTCAACTCCAATGCCTGGGTGCTGTTCCATATTACAAAATGCCTGCTGTATATCAAGATGCTGATATCCTGCTGTTTCCGACGGTTCGGGAAGGATTCGGTCTTGTTGCCGCTGAAGCCATGTCCTGCGGGCTTCCGGTTGTAGCGACCGACTGTTCTTCCTTGCCGGAATTGATTGACAACGGGAAGGGAGGGTTTTTATGCCCATTGGGTGATGTTGATGCGTTCGCCGACAAAATTCGTCTCCTTGCCGAGAATCCCCAATTGCGCCGTGAAATGGGGGAATACAACCGGGCGAAAGTTGAAAAGATGTTTACGCTGGATCGAATGGTTCGTCAGTACCAGGAACTTTTCGAGGAGGTTTTGTCAAAGCCTTCATGAATGGATTAACCTGTAATAAAGCCCCGCATATTTTTCCTCAATAACCTCCCAATCAAACTGCTCCATCACTCTTTTCCGTCCCTCCTTTGCCAGCCTCAAACACAAATCCGGATCATTGAGCGCTCTAAGAATAATATCCGCAAGGACTTCCGGATTATCAGGTGGAACGAGTAGTCCGCTCACCTCATGGGTAATGCTGTCGTGGATTGCAGGAAGATCGCCGGCAATGACGGGGCACCCGCAGCCCATTGCTTCCACCTGCACAAGCCCGAACCCTTCCTGATCGCCGCTTTTGGCCACCAAAAAAGGAAAAACGGCCAGTGTGGCCCGCCGATAGAGTGCGGGCAGTTTCGACTGCGGTACCATCCCGAGAAAATCAACCTTATCCGATATGCCAAACTTCTGCGTCAGTTCGAACAGTTCCACCTCTAAAGGTCCTGATCCAGCCACAGTCAAGCGCATGGCCGGGTGTTTGAAAAGCACTTTGGGCATCGCTTCAAGAAGTATCCGCAAGCCCTTTTTCTCCACGAAACGTCCGACAAAAAGCAGCTCGCCGGCACTGCGCCCTACCGTTGGATCAGGGGTAAAGCGATGTTTCAAATCGACGCCCATAGATATCACCTGCACATTATCCGGGGCAATACCCATACCGAAAACAGTGTGTTGCATTGCTTGGCTGACCACGGTCAATGCCTGGCTTCGATTCATAATCCAACGTTTCAGGCGCTGAAAGATTGTCCCGCGCAAGGCGAACAAATCTCCGCCATGAGAGGTGCAAAGCACAGGAATCCGGCTTCGTGTCAATCTCAGGGCTATGACAGCCAACAGTCCCTGCGGAATCAGCCAGTGGGCATGAATTAATGCGAAGCGCTCCTGGCGCAACAGGCGAACCAGAGCCAGCAATTGACCGAGAAAGAAAAGCGGTACCAGCAGGTAATTGAATGGATTGGACTGCAATCTATTTAGAATACCGCCGCTGTGCGTGGCCAGGTTCTCCCAGCGCCAGAAAAAATAAGGAAAGCGGATTACATGCAGACCGGCCATATTTTCCCGCATCTCACTGCCCGGCGTACGCGGAGCCAGAACAGTAATATCAAAGGCAGTGCCCAAGCGGCGGCTGAGTTCGAAGACAAACGCCGGTTCAGTGTCATTTATCCAGCGTGGAAAAGTGGAGGTCAAAACGAGAATGCGCAGGCGGTGGGTGGAATTATTTTTCATCCTATTATCATAATCAGATCGCCGGTATTAACCTGCGCCCCTTTTTGAACATTTATCTCCTTTACTGTTCCTGTAACATCAGTAACAAGGTTGTTCTCCATTTTCATGGCTTCCATAATAACCACCGGATCTCCGGCTTCAACGCTATCCCCGACTTTTACCATGATATCCAGAATCAGGCCGGGTATTGGCGCTACTATGGAACCGGCTCCTGCAGGAGCAGTTGTCCTGGCCGCCTGCGCAGGAACAACCGGTTTAGTTGAAACAGGGGGATTGACAGGCGCCTGAACCGAAGTTTGGACTGGTGCGGTAGCAATCATGCCCTCTGAGTTATCATAGTCTTCGATTATAACCTTATATGGTTTACCATTTACTGTAACTTGGGCCGTTCCTCCAGTTATTTCTCCAACCTCTACCTCAAAATTCATACTGTCGACATTTATTTTATATATCATGGCAAAACCTCTCGAAATAATAATATTAAAATCAATTAAGCATGATGAACTCGTAAAAAGTCCGGATTCAGACGGCAAAGTAAAAAGCTCATTATGCAAGGCGCGCGAATCTTGAGGAATGAAGCGTACTTTATGGTACGCTGCAATGACGAAAGACGAAGCGCAACACAGCAGAATGACTTTTTACTTTGCCGTCAAGTATGGCGGTTAAAGACCACAGACCTGTCACTCATAATTCTTTTACTGCCCTGCTTTGACCAGGTTGATTGCTCCTCATTGGAAACCGGCTCAGGCCGGATTCTTTCTTTACCGGCAGACAAATGTATTTTGA
>JAHJQU010000092.1 GCA_018819005.1 Pseudomonadota bacterium
AAAAATCCAGCCACTCCCTTGAAAACGGAAGTCCAGAACTATTTAAATAACTGGATAGCATATGTGCTTCACTACGTGCCCCGATTTCATATCCGGGGCAAAGTAACCCCTGCATACTTCATTGTCAAGTTATGACCGTAAATTCAAATAAAAAAGGGCAGGAATAATCTGTCTGTTATTCCTACCCTTGCTGATCGAAAAGGACGTTTTATTTACAACCCGACCTCTGCCAGATCGGGCCCGAGATAAGTGCGCTCGTTCTCCCCGAGAACACCGAGCGAAAGGCATATTAAAGTCCACAAATGAAGCGTATGATATCCTCCGCCGTAATGCTCGGACAGGTCATGAACCTGCGCATGACAGTTATGGCACGGTGTTATGCAGTATGTAGCGCCGGTATTCTTGATCTGCTCATCTTTCAATTTTCCGTATGCACGCCTTGCTTCAGGCATGCCTGACTGGAGAAAGCCTCCTCCGCCTCCGCAGCAGTAATTGTTCGACCTGTTCGGCGTCATGTCTATAAAGTTCTCTTCCCCGACAACCGCCTTAACCACGAACCTCAGGTCCTCGGCAACAGGATCTCCAAAACTCTTTCTCACAAGCTGGCAGGGATCCTGAACCGTAAACTTTACCTTCAGATCCTTATTCCAGTCCGAATTGACCTTCAGCTTTCCTTCCCGGATCCACTGCGCATAATACTGTATGATGCTCTTGATTTCAAAATTGTAGGGTATGTTGAATTTTTTCAGTCCGACCCGGACTGCGAATAGTTCGTGTCCTCACTCCGTATTGAGCCAGACTTTGCATTTCAAATCATCCACCGCCTTCGCCTTGACCTCGACAATATGTTTCCATGACGGGTTATCGGCCATGAACAGGCAGTAGTTCTCGGCGGCCCATCCCTTCGAACCGTACGTCCAGTCGGCGCCCACAAGATGAAGTATCTTCCAAAGGGGTATCATTTCGTCAGGCTCGGTCACAGGCTCCCTCGAATTCTGGTTAAGGAAGAATTCGGCGCCTACCTTGTCCATAGGAGCCTGAAGATCTTCAAAACCCTCCTGATTTTCCCTTACTTCAGCAGCTACATCCTCGACAACAAACCTCCAGTCCTCCTCGGTTGCCCCCATTGCGCTGCATGTGTCATTCCTGAGCGCCATGTCGCATGATCCGAGTATCCCTTTCGGCCTCTCTTCCCTTGGCCGGCTCCCCCTTACATTGAAAACAAGCGCCGGTATGTCGATCTTCATCGGGCACACATATATGCACCTCTGGCACATCGTGCACATCCAGGCCCAGTCGCTCTTTAAAATCTCATCATCCATGCCAAGAGCCGCCATGCGCAGAAACTTCCTCGGATCCATGCCTTCAAGACCTGTAGCAGGACATCCTGATGAACAGGCTCCGCAGGTAAGGCAGAGGTTCAGGTTCCCTCCATCTGGAAGCAGCGCCTTTACCTTGTCGATAAATATGCTTTGCTTTCCACGTTTAAGACTGATTACTTCTGATGACATTATTATTTCCCCTTGGCCGTAACGAAAAAGTTTAAATTTTTGCAATAAAGAACTATAACTTCAGCAGCCTCTTAACGGCCTCGATAATCTGCTCGGACGATGCCGGTTTCGGCAAATAATCGTCGGCCTCCATGCTCATCCCGTCATAGTGAGAATAACGCGTGGATGTAACGTGGGATGCAACAGCCGTCAAAAGAATTATCGGAATTTCAGAATATTTACTGTCACTTTTCAGGGTTGAACAAACCTTGTAACCGTCCATTTCAGGCATCATGACATCAAGAACTATGGCATCCGGGGGATTGCTCTTGACTTTGGACAGTCCTTCAGCTCCATCATAAGCCAGTTCAACATCAAATCCCTCTTTCTCAAGATTCTTTTTGACAATCATGGAAAAATCAGGCTCATCATCCACAACAAGAATTCTCTTTTTACCACTCATTAGCGCTCTCCTTTAATTTTCAGGAAATTGATATCTTTTCGATTCAATATTTATACAGCTTAAAGCCTCTATTTTCTTTCAATATTACCTGAAATATTAATATCACAGGATTGTCAAAAAAATCAATCAACTTTAGGTCTTGGATAAAGTCCTGTGTTTTCAACTATTTCCGGAACTTTTTCCTCCCATTCTATCGCCATTATGTGAAAACCTTTAACCCCTTCAACTTCTTTTAGGCGCTGAACCGATTCGATGCATATCTTGATACCTTCATCGGCCTGCTTTTCCTTCGGGGTACCGGCCATTCTTTTTATAACCTCGTCCGGAACATCCATCCCCGGAACCCGGTTTTTCATATATTTTGCCATACCGGCAGTTTTTAAAGGGGTAAGCCCTGCCAGAATATGGACCTTTTCATGCAAACCCCGGTCTCTCACCATTTTCATCCACAGCTCAAACTTGTCAAGATTATAAATACACTGGGTTTGTATGAATTCAGCACCCGCAGCAATTTTCTTGGCAAGACGCGGAACCCTTATTTCAAAAGGATCCGCAAAAGGATTTGCGGCAGCACCCACAAACATTCTGGGTGGACGATCAATATTACCGCCTCCGAGAAATTTCCCTTCATCACGCATATGTCTTACTGTTTGGAGAAGCTGCATTGAATCAAGATCGTGAACGTTCTGACCCTGAGCACAGTCCCCGAAACTCTGATGGTCTCCGGAAAGGCAAAGCATGTTATAAATGTCAAATGAGGCGGCCCCCAGTATATCGCTCTGAAGGGCTATCCTGTTCCTGTCGCGGGTTACCATCTGAAGAACAGGCTCAAGCCCCATCAGCTTCAGGCGTATGCAGGCCGCAAGGCTGCAGAGGCGTGTAACGGAAGTCTGGTTATCCGTTATGTTTATGGCATCCACATGATCCTTTATCAGGTTTGCTTTATGCACAATATGTTCGATGTTGCTGCCGCGCGGAGGGCCGCACTCCGAAGTAACGGCAAAATGACCTGCGGCAAGAATTTTCTCCAGTTTACTCGGTGTTTTGCAATTCATGACTGCACATCCTCCCTCGCAACTTTTCGGGGTCCCCCGGCCCTGTCGGTAGACCAGTCTTTCAAAGGAATAATATTTTCGTAATCGTCAATTTTGCCAAGCGCATTAAGTCGGTCGACTATAAGCTGCCAGGCACAGTCGACATCCTTGCTTATTTCACATTTGCCGTTTGTGGAACCTCCGCATGGCCCGTTAAGAAGTCTCTTTGCGCATCTTGAAACAGGGCAGATGCCTCCTGTCTTCGCAAGCATGCACTTCCCGCAGGCCTGACATCTTTCAGTCCACAATCCACGTTTCTCCGTAACACCGAGGAAACAGGTGTTTACACCCGGATATACCGGCATTGTCAGGTACTTTTCCGCGGTAAACTGAACACCTACTCCGCAGGCCAGAGAAACAATGGCTTCATACCTATCCACCTTGTCCCTGATCTCTTCAAGGTACTCATGATCGCATTGACGCTCCAGTGTAACCTCATCAATTTTTACATCCTTTCCCTGATTCAGAAAATACATCCGAAGCGCCGAGGCCAGAATCCCGACTTCCTTTTTCCCTCCGGCCTCACAGACTGTAACACATTCGTTGCAGCCCAGTATAAGGATTTTACTGTAATTCTCTATCTCCTTGA
>JAHJQU010000006.1 GCA_018819005.1 Pseudomonadota bacterium
GGCATGCCGGCCCCGAATGAATCGTAGCGAGACCGGACGATTACCAGGTGATCGCTTTCCACCCGCAGTGTGTCGTAAACAGGCCGGCGATTTACGGAGTGAATGAAGGAGATGGTAAATTCTTCCCCGGATCGCATGCAAACGAGCAGCAGTTTTTGCTGTGTTTTAAAATCGCTGAGTTCAAGCGCTGTGATTAACGGCAGGAACAACAGACCGGCGCCGATGATCCCGGCTATAATAATGCTCCATGTAAATCTACGACTCATAAAAATAATAAGGCGCAGTTTCCCGCAAGGAAAACTGCGCCCGTATTCTCCCAAGGCTATTTTATAGCGCCTTTTTCTTTGTAATACTTCAATGCGCCCGGATGGAATGGAATTGATACGCCTTTAACGGCGTTTTGCAGATTCAGTTCCTTGCCCTTGGCGTGAGCTGATGCCAGTTCCGCCTGACTATCAAACAGGGCTTTGGTCATGTTGTAGACAACGTCCGCAGAGAGGTCGTTGCTAACTATGAGAACAGCATTGACCGCAACTGTTGCCACATCCTGGGTCAGGTTCTTATAGGTTCCGGCAGGCACTTTGGCTGCCGCTAAAAAGGGGTATTTTCCTGTAAGCTTGGATGTCATATCGGCAGGAATATTAATGATCCGGATTTCGTGCTGTGTTCCGATATCCATGATGGCTGCATTGGGAATGCCGGCCGTCACGATAAAGGCATCGATGTGTCTGTCCTTGAATGCTTCAGCGCTTTCTGAAAAAGAGAGATACTGGCTGTTTACATCACCCTTGGCCAAACCGTAAATGTCCATTAATTGTCTGAAATTGGCTTCGGTTCCGCTTCCGGGCGCGCCCACGCCAACCTTCTTGCCCTTGAGGTCCGCAATCGATTTGATAGGGGAGTCAGCCCGGGTCACAACCTGGATGATTTCAGGATAGAGAACTGCGATGGCGCTCATGCTTTTGATGGGTTCCTTGAATGCTTCCTTGGCATTGAATGCAAAGTCAAGGGTATCACTCTGAACAAGGGCCAGTTCAGCCTCTTTTTTGTTTATCAGCCGGATGTTCTCAGCCGATGCTCCGGTGGTTTGAGCGGTCACGTTCATACCCGGAATCTTGGTGTTCCAGATTCTTGCCATGGCTCCGCCAAAGGGGTAGTAAGTCCCGGCAGTTCCGCCGGTTGAGAGTACCAGATTGGTATCAGCCGCGTAAACCGAGGCCACCGCGCCGATCACAAACAAAACAGCTACACATACACCCAACAGTTTTTTCATAAAGCACACCCTTTCTTTTTCATTATTTTCAGTTATTGTTTAAGCTTGACGGCTTCGTCATAATTTTTTTTGCCGTCTGAATTCCGATTTTTTACAACTCCATCAAATATCATGTGGTAAAAAAGTACTAAATCGGACCGTAATATATAAGGGTGAGGCCTTGGGTGTCAATAAAAACAAAAAGATGAACCGGTTCATAAAAAAGTTTGCAAAAAGGATAAAATAAGCCTTCTATTTGGGATGGATGCGCCCGAGAAGACTCCCTGTTCAAAAAAGCCACAACCCACTCCTCCGATTTTCCTGTTCTGGAAAAGCGGTTAATTAATAAAGCCGGTTTCTGATCTATCTGAAGCTATTCCTTATTTTTATTCCCTCCAAACCACAAAGAGAGGGCAATTGCTAAGTTTCGCATAAGCATCTTCCATTTTATGGGTTACTTCGCAAAAATTTATCAATAAATGCGATTATTTGTTCCGGTTTCTGAAACACGATATTGTGTCCCGCATCTGGGACCGAGTGGAACTGAACATTAGGAATAAGTTTCCGGGCGGTGTTTATTACCTCTTCAGGAATCTCCGCATCGCGTGACCCCCAGATCAGCATTACATTTCTTTTCTGTTTTCCGACCGACTCAAAGCTGTCACGATAATCCCCGATAGCGTCACTCCGAATCATTGACAACATTGAATCCTGGAAGCCTTTGAACGTTGTCTGCTCGGCAAAGAGGTTTGCGTGGCGCGGGTAAAGCTCTGTTCCTTCAAACGTGCTGTTTGCGCGCTTGGTTATTGTCCTGATGCCGACAATTCGGGCGAGAAACTCCCCTAAAACAGGAATACGGAAGATACGTGGTGTCTTAAAGTTATAGACAACAGGGGAGATCAGAGCCAGTTGGCGGACACGCTGAGGGTGCCGGGCCGCAAAGTCGGCAACTATCCCACCGCCAAGCGAATATCCAACCAGATTGACAGGCTCTTTTAGGTTTAACTTATCAAGCAGCTCCAGCAACTGATCCCTGTAAAGATTCCGATTGTATGTGACAGGCGGCCTATCCGAGTAGCCCCGTCCATACATGTCGTAACGGAGGACACGATAGCCGGCAGCTGCCAGAGTCGGGGATACAACATCCCAGGTAAACATTGGAACCGTCCCGCCGTGAACGAGCACAACCACCTGCCCCATCTCCGGCCCTTCGAGGGCATAATGGGTTACACCTCCTGAAAGAGATATGTATGATCCTCCAAGCCGAGTACGGATAGCATCATTAAGTTCATCTTTTTCGGGATTCATTATCTGATAGAGTACGACAGGAAGAATCACTATAATAAAGATAATCGGTATTAACGACCGTCTGGTTTTCATGGCTTACCTCCCGGCTTGCTCAGGCAGTTAAATATTCTTTGTTTCAATATCTACTTCACGGTCGAAGTCACCTTCCTTCAGGGATGAATCATCAGAAGTATATTCCCGGTGAAAGGTATCAATTATCCGGTCTATGGGAACGTCCGCAAATTCTCCGCGATACTTCAAATATTCCATGTGCTTGTTCCCCTCAAGATCAAACGGGTGGTATATTGAGTCTTTAAGTCCGTTGAAATCGAGAGGTTTAAGCCTGAACCGTTCACAGAGCTCTATATTAAATGCGGGAGTCGCTTTAACCCAGAGTCCGCCCAGATATATAGAGGTATAACCATGCCAGAAGAAGACGTCGGTTTTCATAATCTCACGCAGGCGCTCAGTAGTCAGGTGGTTTCGCACGTCGGCAAAACCGAGACGGGCTGGAATCCCTAATGACCGGCAGCATCCTGCAAGAAGAATTGCCTTGGCTACACACCAGCCCCTTCCGGTGCTCAGCGTGGTGCTCGCCCTGAGTCCTTCGATAGATAAATTCATGGAATAAGGGTCGTAGCGTATAGAGTCCCTTACAGCGTAATAAAGACTGACTGCCTGTTCTATATGGTCGGCGGAAACTCCCGAGTTCTCTCTGGCGAACTTCGCGACTGTTATATTATCGAAATCGATTGTCGGTGAAGGTTGAATATATTGCTGCATCTCAGAATTCATCTCGATGAAAAGACTCCTTATAAAATAAGTTTTTCCTGCTTTAGAAAATCAGTGACGGCCCTGTTGAATGCTTCCGGTTGTTCCAGTGGTGACAGGTGCCCGGCATCTTTGATGTTTACCATGGAGGCCTTCCTGATGTGTTCTTTCATATACACCCCGAATTTCGGAGGCGTCAGCTTGTCATCTTCAGCCGTCAATATGAGAACAGGAGTGATTATGGCTGATAGTTTATCTGTCACGTCGAACAGGTCGCAGGCTTTAAAATCACCATATGCTGTTTCCGGCTTGCATTTTGCCGAATCTGCCATGAGTGAATCCAGCTTTCGGGGATCAGTTTTTTCAGATGCCGCAAAAACAGGGATAGTCCTCAGAAATTTTTTGTAATCTTTTTTGATGGTCTCTAAAATCAGAGGCATTACCCGGAGCCGTGCACCGGTATTCACGAGAATTGCGGACGTATAGCGCGTCTTATGCTCCAGGATAAGCTGAAGGACTATGGCGCCGCCGATACTAAGGCCGCACGGAACAGGTCCCGGGACATCAACTGTTTCGATAAAATCTGCGACTGCCTCACAATAATCTGCGACGCTGTCCATGCCGGGACCGCTGCTTCGGCCATGTCCGGGCAGATCCATTGCGATTGTGTTCACATATGCTTTGAGTTCATCGACTTGATTTTCCCAGAGAACGCTTGATCCGCCGGAGCCGTGAATAAACACGAGAGTGGGCTTTCTGGGGTCAAGCGGCCAGCTTCCGGCAACATAGGCGATATTTCCGGAAGTTCTTTCATTCATGTTATTTTCTCCTACCCGCAACAGATTTAAATGGTTTTGGTTCAGGATCTTTTATTCTTCTCGGACTTTTTTCACAATGAGCACACCATAGATCAATACGTTCAATACAA
>JAHJQU010000093.1 GCA_018819005.1 Pseudomonadota bacterium
CAGGTGTTTTGTTTCAACTGTAAACTGTGCTGAAAGCGGAAGCGCCGTAGTTGACGACTTCGTTGTTACGGTAAATAATATCTTCATGCAGGTTATAGAACATGCCGATGCAGGCAGGTTTTCAGGCAATCTTTCGGATGTGTTACAATTTTTAGAATCAGCCGAAAACCGTGAGAATCTTTTATCAGGTAGAATTCGAAATCCGCCCCCCAGTCTTATAAAGAACCATCCTTTGAAAATACTAATGATACCCCCCGAACATAGAGAAAAGGCTGAGCCGATACTGGATGCTTTAAAGAAACTGACTTATTGACGGCTTCGTGAACATTCTGCAATATTGTTTACTTATATTTTGATGAATGTTTCAAAATTGCCCCTAGTTCACTTGAACCCCTGGACCCTCGACCTCCATGACCCTATCTCTTTGAAATTCATGCCCCCACGCAATTGACCCTAAAAAATCATTGTGTTATATTAATAACATAAGCATTATATCTTTCGGAAAGTAGAATGAAAATGATTTTTACAGACCTGTATGTGAGATTGTGTTATAAAGAGTGTGATTATGAATAAATCTAAATATACGGAGAACTAAACAATGAAGCAATTTAAAATTGTTGTTGAAAAACATCCGGATATATATGTCGCTTATCCGCTCGGCATAAAAGGGGTTGTGGTAGGTCAGGGTGAAACATATGAGGACGCTGTAGCTGATGTCAAATCAGCAATAAAATTTCATATTGATACTTTTGGTTCCGACCAAATCGAAATTGATCCTCCGATTTTGGAGGCTTTTATTACAGAAACAGGAATAGCTGTTTAATGGCGCAATTTCCTGCAGATGCTCCTGTTAGAAAAGTAATAAAAGCCTTGGAGCGCTTAGGATTTACTGTGGTTCGTGAGGGGAACCATATTGCCATGATAAAAGAAAACCCCGATGGAACGCGAACTCCTCTTACAATGCCCAACCATCCAATAATTAAAAAATCGACTTTACGAACCGTACTGACTCAAGCAAAAATTTCAAGAGACGAATTTCTCGAATCATTTTATTCGTAATATTTTTTATTATGGATGTAATAGTTAAAGGGAGCAGGTTGAGCCGATAATGGATGCTTTAAAGAAATTAACTTATTGACGGCTGAGCAAAAAACATTTTGCAAATTGTTTATTTATATTTTGTTGAACGCCCCCTAATTGCCTTGTCATTTATCAGCAAAGCCGATTATTGCCAAGTTTAACTTTAAATTTATTTTCTCTTGACGCTTTATAACCCCATTAGTATATTCAATAAACTCAATAACAATATCTTGTTATAGTAAGATCGTAAAATTATATCTGACTTATTTATTATCTGAATTCTTTTTTTACCCTCAACAGCCTGAATGGATATGTATTGAATGTCGGATGATACGAACACTTCGGGGATCAGAGACAATTATCTGCACGGTTCGGCAGGCGATTTCGTCATAAATTCTATAGTACCTGATGCAAAATTATCGTTTGTTTCAGCATATTTTACGATCCATGCCTTTGACGCTCTTCGAAAAGAACTTGAGAGCATTCAATCCCTGCGTTTTCTTTTTGGTGAACCCCGGTTTGTGCGCAGCCTGGATCGGGAGAACAAACAGTCACGCCGATACAACCTTACTGAAGAAGGGCTCTCTCTGGGCAACCAATTGTTCCAGCGCCGGTTGGCAAAGGATTGTGCCGACTGGATTCGCCGAAAAGTCGAAATCAGCTCAATCACCCGCTCCTCGTTTCTACACGGCAAGCTTTATCACATTCAGGATGGAAAAACCTATCATGCCATGATCGGCAGTTCGAATTTCACCGTGCCCGGTTTGGGCCTGCATCCGAACGGCAACAATATAGAACTTAATCTCGTCGTAACGGACGACCGTGATCGCAATGCACTTCTGGCGTGGTTCGACGCTCTATGGAACAATACTGAAATTGTTGAGGATGTCAAAGAAACCGTATTGAAGGAACTATCCAGGCTTTATGAAAACCAGTCACCTCAATTTATCTACTACCTGACGCTTTATAACATCTTCAGAGAGTTTATAGACGGCACCCGTGATATTGACGAGTCTCTGCGCCGAACTGCGATCCCGGATACCCGTATCTGGCAGACCCTTTTCTCTTTTCAGAAAGACGGCGCAAAGGCGGCTATCAATAAAATCCTCGCTTATAACGGATGCGTCCTCGCAGACAGCGTAGGTCTCGGGAAAACCTTCACCGCCCTTGCGGTCATCAAGTTTTTTGAGCTTCGCAATGAACGTGTTCTCGTGCTCTGTCCGAAAAAGCTGCGCCGCAACTGGACGGTGTATCGTTCCAACAGCTCTCTCAATCCGTTCCTCACAGATCGGTTCCGGTATGACGTACTGTCTCATACAGATCTCTCCCGCGACAGGGGAGATGTTGATGGAATTGACCTTGCCACCTTGAATTGGGGTAATTATGATCTCGTTATGATAGACGAATCCCACAACTTCCGCAACAACGCCCTGGCCCGTCAGCGACCCGGGGAACAACCGCGCCAAAGCCGTTATCAGCGGCTCATTAAGGACATCATCACCTCCGGCATTCGTACCAAGGTGCTTCTGCTTTCTGCCACACCGGTAAATAATCAGCTCGCCGATCTTCGTAACCAGATATCCTTTATTGCGGGCGGCGACGTAACCAGAGATGACCGGGCCGACTCCTCATTTGCCGAAATCCTCGGAATCGACTCCGTCAGAGAAACCAGCCGCAAGGCGCAGACTCACTTTACCAACTGGGCAAAAAAGCCGGCCGGAGAACGCAAAACCCGCGATCTGCTCTCTGCTCTTGGCGGCGATTTCTTCAAGCTCCTTGATGGCCTCAGCATTGCCCGTTCCCGAAGCCAGATTGCCGGTTACTACAAGGAAGAGATGACACGTCTTGGAGGATTTCCCAAGCGAACCGTTCCGCGCTCACTGCATCCTCAGATAGACCTGCAGCAGCGCTTCCTGTCTTTCGAACAGCTCAATCAGGAGATCAGCGAACTCAATCTGGCTCTTTACCACCCCACTGCAAAACTGAGGGATGATCTTCCCGAAGCGATACGAACAATGTATCTTGACACGATACTGGGCGGATTCACACAGGAAGGCCGCGAACGAATCCTGATTGCAATGATGAAGGTCAATTTTCTCAAACGTCTTGAAAGTTCGGTAGACTCCTTCCGTCTGACCCTCCAGCGAACCATTGAGAAAATTGATCGTCTGGAAGAACGTATCCTTGCTTTCGAGAAACATGTCGATGAGAATCCGGAAGTGGACTACGATGTCTTGACTCCCGATCAGTTTGAAGATCCTGATTTTGACAGCGAAGAGTTCACCATCGGAGGGAAACGACGCATCCATCTCGGGCATCTTAAGCTGCCAGAGTGGCTGAAAGAGGTCCGACAAGACCGCGTCCAACTCCAGTTTCTCCTCGAAAAGACCGCAGCGGTAAAGCCTGAACGGGACGGCAAACTGGCGGAGCTGCGCACAATCATTGAAAGAAAGGTGAAAGAGCCATCGGTCAACCGCGACGGCAAGACCAACCGCAAGGCGCTGGTTTTCACCGCCTTTGCTGATACCGCCCGTTACCTTTATGACCAACTGGCAACGTGGGCACAAGAACGCATCGGTATTCACACGGCGATTATCGTCGGTGACGGCAGCAATCGCACTTCGCTGGGAAATGCAGACTATGACGATATCCTGACCAATTTTTCGCCCTTATCCAAATTCCGGTCCGCCCAACCCCGTTTCCCGCAGACGGAGGAGATCGACCTCCTTATTGCCACGGACTGCATATCCGAAGGCCAGAATCTCCAAGACTGCGACCTGCTTATCAATTATGATATCCACTGGAACCCTGTGCGGATTATCCAGCGTTTTGGCCGTATAGACCGGATAGGTTCTCGGAACCGCGAGGTACACCTTGTCAATTTCTGGCCTGTAGCAGACCTTGACCGTTATCTGAACGTCAAGCACCGCGTTGAAGCCCGCATGGCCCTGGTTGACCTGTCCGCCACCCAGACAGATAATCTGCTCAACCCAGGCCAGCTTGAGGAGCTGATCAAGGAAGACCTTCTCTTCAGGGATCGTCAGTTGAAGCGTCTAAAGAATGAAGTCCTCGACCTTGAGGATTTTGATGACGCTGTTTCGCTTACAGACTTTTCGCTCGACGAATTCCGTCTTGACCTGATGCAATTCCTCGAATCGCGCCGGGCTGAACTGGATGAGGCCGATGTAGGCCTCTACGCCGTTGTCCCGCCAAAACCGGATATTCCGGCCTGCCGTCCGGGCGTTATTTTCTGCCTTCGTCACGGCAAAAACAGGGATGTTCAAAAGAGCGGTGGGGGCAATGAACCGCGCCCGGCAGATTCTTCAAAGATTAATCCTCTGGCGCCTCATTACCTGGTTTATGTCCATGATGACGGAACTGTTCGTTTTTCTTTTGCGCAGCCTAAAGAATCGCTGTTCCTGCTACGCAGCATTGCCGCGGGAGAAACAGCCCCTTTAATCAAGTTGTGCGACCAATTTGATGCTGCCACCAAAGACGGCTCCGACATGGGACACTATGACAGCTTGATACAGAAGGCGCTTGCATCTATTCAGCATACCTTCCGCCGCCGCGCCGCCGCTGCGCTTCTTTCCGGACGCGGGGGGGTATTGCCGACCGCTGCCGAAACACCTGACCGGGATCAGGGAGAATTCGAACTGGTAACATGGCTGGTTATCATGCAGCCGGAACAAGGATAAGAAAAATGCCGGCTGCAAACACTATAGATCTGAAAAAGAAAATTGAATCCGCTCTTCATGAATTCAGCATAATGCCTTTGCCGGCCGCTGCCAGAAATCTTTTCCAAGAACTGGGCTATGCAAGCCAACGAGACGAAAATATCCTTCAGATTGCAACGCCGAGCGATTTTCTGCAATGGCTCGAAAGCGCCAACCAAAACAATGTATTGTCTGACAAGGATCGCGTTGAACTTCAAAAGCATTTGAAATATCTCCATTTCATCTTTCAGCTCACCGACGTCGAGATCAGGACAGCTCTTGGCGGAATCCAGGAAAGCCTTTTTGATTCCAAAACAGCTGTCGATGGTTCGCGTAAGAAGAGTTATCTGGTTTTTGCCGCCTCACTATCCACAGACGCGCCTGGAAACCGATCCACCCTTGCCCGGCTTGTTCGTCTGATCAATAAACCGCTTCCCATGCCGGCTATTATCCTCTTCCGGCACGAGGACACCTTGACCATCGGTGTCATCAACCGACGGGATCATAAACGCGCTCCGGATCGTGACGTTCTTGAAAAGGTCACGCTCATCAAAGATATCTCAATTGCCGAGCCGAACCGGGCTCATGTTGAAATACTTCATGACCTGACCTTGGCAACTCTAATTCAGAAACACCGGGTTGAGAACTTCGACAGCCTCCATGACGCCTGGCGTAAAACCCTCGACATATCGGCACTCAACAGAAAGTTCTATAAGGAGTTGTTTAACTGGTATCTCTTTGCCGTCAAGACCGTCCGGTTTCCCAATCCCGACAAGCAGCCCGAAGAGGTCAATAACTCCATCAATGTCATCCGCCTACTGACCCGGTTGATTTTCTGCTGGTTTATCAAGGAAAAAGGGCTGATACCAGAGTCGTTGTTCAATGAGCGGAAGGTGCGGGATATTCTGTCTGACCAGGCATCAAAGGATGGATCAGCCTATTACAAAGCCATCCTGCAGAATCTTTTTTTTGCCACCCTCAACACGGAAATGAACCACTACATTCCCGGAAGCCGCCGCTTCATAAGCGAACACAAAAACGACAGAGGGGTCAATCCCGACTACAATAATTTTACAGTTTACCGTCACAAATCCCTTTTCAACGATTCGAATGCAGCACTTAAACTCTTTGATAACATCCCTTTTCTTAATGGTGGGCTCTTCGAATGCCTCGATACTATTGAAACGGGTAACGGGAAAAATCGGGAAATCCGGTATGACGGTTTCTCTTCGACACCCTCAAAACAGCCGTCAGTTCCGGACTTTCTCTTTTTCGGCAGGATGGAGGATGTTGATCTAAGCAGCGCGTACAACGGTAAAACCGGAGGACACGAGACCGTAATCGGCCTGATCGACGTTTTGAACAGTTACAAATTCACTATCATGGAGAACACTCCCCTTGAAGAGGAGGTCGCCCTTGACCCGGAGCTTCTCGGCAAGGTCTTTGAAAACCTCCTAGCCAGTTACAATCCGGAGACCCGCAGCACAGCCCGCAACCAGACCGGCAGTTTTTACACCCCCAGAGAAATCGTAAACTACATGGTGGATGAATCACTCAAGTCCTATCTGATTGGAAAATTGAATGAAAGTTCTCCTTTTTCAAAAATTACCTCCCTCTTCTCCTATGAAGATACCGGCAACCCCTTTTCACTGAAGGAGACCGACGAACTAATAAATGCGCTCAGCAATGCCAAGATACTCGATCCGGCCTGCGGTTCCGGGGCCTTTCCCATGGGGGTGCTGCACCGGATGGTGCATATCCTCGGAAAGCTTGACCCTAATAACCGGAAGTGGAAACAGGCCCAACTAGATATCGTGGAGCAGGATCGGCAAAAGGCATTGGAAATGCAAGATGACGCCGTTCGGCAAGGAGCTATAAAGAGTGTTGAAGAACGAAAAGCTTATATCGAGGCATCCTTTGAAAGTAGTCATCATGAGTTGGATTACTTGCGCAAGCTTTTTCTGATCGAAAACTGCATCTACGGAGTTGATATCCAGAATATTGCCGTCCAGATAGCCAAGCTTCGTTTTTTCATCTCCCTGATCGTAGAACAGAAACGGGATGATACAAAATCCAATTTGGGAATACTAGCCATGCCGAACCTTGAAACCAAGTTCGTTGCCGCCGACACCCTGATCGGATTGGAAAAACCTGAACAAATAAATCTTGAAACAAGTGGTGTGGGTCGGGCCGAATTCGAACTTAAACAAGTTCGGAAAAAAATATTTTATGCCAGAAACTACTATGAGAAAAAACAACTTCGAAAGCAGGAAAAGCTTAAGAGAAATGCGCTTGAACTCGCTCTGAAAAAAAGCTGGGGTGAAGTGACCGCAAAGCAGGTTGCGGCATGGAATCCTTTCGACGTTTCGGGTTCTGCACCATTCTTTGATCCGGAAATGATGTTCGGTTTAACAATGCCGCTCCAGTCCAGATCCATTCTTAAATTTGGGGAAGCAAGTAAAGTTACTTCCGCCGATAAAAAAGAAATTGAAGGCGCTTTCGACATAGTCATAGGCAACCCGCCCTATGTCCAGATCCAGAGTTTCAGCGGCAGACCTGAGCAGAAAGCCTGGGAGAAGCAGAAATACGAGACATACACAAAGACCGGGGACATCTACTGTCTTTTCTACGAACGAGGATTCAATCTGCTGGCAAGGGGCGGAATCCTGGCCTATATTTCATCCAACAAGTGGATGCGGGCCAACTATGGCACGAAGCTCCGCAAATTTTTTGCCGGAAAGACATCGCCTAAAGCCCTGATAGATTTCGGAGGTTTTAAGGTTTTTGACGCTGCAACCGTGGATACAAGCATCCTGATTTTGAAAAAAGAGAAGTTGAGTGGTAAAAAGCCAGCTTTGCAGGCGGTTTGGATGGCAAATGATTTCACGACACAAACAGATATTGCGGAGTATGTTGATAAGAAGGCAGTCCCGATGAAAGAACTTTCCTCTGAAAGCTGGATCATTTCCTCCGTTTCGGAATATGCCGTAAGGAAACGAATTGAAGAAATGGGCATCCCCCTCAAAAAGTGGGACATTACAATCTATCGCGGAATTCTTACAGGTTTGAATGAGGCTTTCATTATCAACGGCAAGAAGAAAGACGAACTGATTGCCCAGGATCCGAAGAGCGCTGAAATCATCAAACCGGTTCTGCGAGGGCGTGACGTCCAACATTATAAGGTGGAGTTTGCGGATTTATGGCTCATCAACACACATAATGGATACGGTAATGTGGCTCGTGTCAATGTTGAGCAGGATTATCCTGCAATATTGGAGCATTTGCAGCGGGTAAACAAGAAAACGAATGGCGGTGTTGAGAAACGGCAGGACCAAGGAGATCATTGGTCAAATTTACGAAGTTGCGCTTATGTCGCCGATTTTGAGAAAGAGAAGCTTGTGTATCCGGAGACAACCGTCAGAAGGTCTGAATTTTATTATGATAATAAATTCTATTACCTTGATAAAACCTGTTTTTTTATCAGAGGAAATAGTTTGAAATTCTTAAATGGAGTTTTGGCATCAAAATTAATAGAATGGTATTTAGAAGGTATCCTTAGATTGTTAGGGAAAAAGAGCATACAATATTCGAAACAATATATTGAAAACCTCCCCGTCCCCAAACTCGATCCCCCTTCTCAAATCCCATATGAAATTCTTGTGGATTGTGTGCTCTTTGCCCACGAAAATGGGCTTACGTCTGATGCTTCTACCCTGGAATGGGTGATCAATGTCATGATTTACGGCCTTTATTTCGAAAAAGAGATGAAAAAAGACCACTGCTACATTAACGACCGGGTTGCCGAGGTAGTCAAACCCTTCAAGCCCGGTGACACTGATGCTTTTAAAGCCGAATATGTTAAATCCCTGGCGCTGTTCTGTCTCAAGGACAAAGGCATCTATCACGGTATGATCCACAGCCGGAACGTTGAACCGGTTCGAATCATTCATGGAGAGAAAAAATGAACGACGAACGATTGGAGATCCTTCAACAGAAAGTTGCCGAACCGACTGCCGGATATGGGCGGGTACGGATCGAACGGATCAGGATAAACAACTACCGCTTTTTCCGGGACGAGTTTGTCCTGAACTTCGGCGGAGCTAATCTTCTGATCTACGGCGAAAACGGCAGCGGCAAGAGCACGATTTACCGTGCCCTGGAGTTTCTGACCAAACGACGGTTTGAAAGTATTGCCGGCGAAAAGAATATCTTCGGCGAAGACGGCGAGCCGCAAATCGAGTTCGGCTTTACCAACAACCGGGAATTGATTATCCACAGTGATTTAACGGAGCTTCCGGATGGATTCGACTTCATCAAAGGGCTTTCCATCTTTACTCCCATGTTGGACTACAAGAAGCTGCTTAAGGTTCACTATGCGCCAGCGGCGGCAGACAGGATTAATGTTTACGACATGCTTCGCGAGCTGTTCAAAGACTTTGAGGTCGAAAGCGGGAGCGTTCTTTCCGACATCAAGGATCCATCAACATACTTCGATGCGCTGACCCGAATCGTCAACGACATTCTGCTCAATGAGACCAACCGTATCCTGGCCATGTTCGACACCGACATAAACCTTCAGAAATTTAACTTCAAGACCGAATTCACACCGGATAATCGACTGGAACCGGTCATCAACATCGAAATTGATTATCGTGAACAGCCCGTAAACAGCTATCACACATTCCTGAATGAAGCGCGTCTCTCTGCCCTTGCGGTTTCTCTCTACTTTGCCTCCATCAAAACGCTCCTCGGTTCCCTCAAAAGCGAATCCATGAAAATCCTTGTTCTTGACGACCTTCTCATCAGTCTGGATATGAGTAACCGGATCAAGCTTCTCGACATCCTCAAGACGGAGTTTGTCGAATTTCAGATATTCTTCTTCACCCACGATAAAGAACTGTTCGAGATCTATAAAAACAAGATGCCCTGGGAAAAGTATGAGCTGTATATGGACGATACGGCAGACATACCGTCGGCCATCGTTAAAAAAGGATCTTCCGAAACCGAACGGGCAAAAGGATTTTATGCGGTCAAAGAATATGACTGTTGTGCTCTGCTCCTGCGCAAGGGATTCGAAAAACTGCTGAAAAGCTATCTGACCCCTCGTGAACAACTGGACAAGAATTGCAACGAGCTTGATCTGGCGGGTCTTGTCGGAAGGGCTAAAACAAAAAGCACCGCTGAAGCGAAAACGATTCTGGATAAGCTTGACAGCGACCGGCGCCACATCCTCAATCCTTTAAGCCACAATGATGACCGGAATATTTATGCCCAAGAGCTTAAGTCTGCGATGGGCGACCTGGAAAAGCTTAAGGAGATGCTAAGGTAGAGGGCAGAAAAAATGAGGCCCCCGCCTAAGCGGAGGCCCAGCTCCTTTCACACATGGTGAATGAGTTATCGATAGTAAAGCAAAGTATAACGAATTATGCAACAAATAAAACTCCCCCTCGTACACCAGCCCCGGCTTTCTGTAATGCCGGTTAATTCTAAAGAATTTGATGAAATACTTGTCATTGGTTCAAAAATTTAAAATTCAGAATATAGGGGACGCTCATCAATATATCAGAATATAGGGGACGCTCATCAATATATAAGTTAAGGACAAAAACCGTGTTTATTCATTGAGTTATTGGCTACTCAAAAAAATCATAGCTTCAGGAGGGTTCCGGCATTTGTCCCTAAAATTTTTTCAACATCTTCATTTTCAAGGCCGGCGCTTTTAATCTCTTTAAAATATCTTTCAGGCTTTAACAGCGGAAAATCGCTTCCGAAGAGAATTTTATCCGCCCCGGCAAGGGCCTTTGCGTAACGATATATATCTGAATCATAAAGAAACGGGGATGCCGCCGTGTCAAAATAGACGTTCTTCAGGTTTTCCTTTACTTCCTTTGTCAGCAGGTTATAGAAAAAAATTCCCCCGCCCCAGTGTGCCAGCACAATATTATTATCCGGAAATTGCATAATAAGGTTGTAGATCTGAATAAGTGTATTCGGGGTTTTCCCGGGATATTTATGTCCGATTGGTTCGTTAGTGTGTATCAGTACGGGTAACCCTTTTTCTCCGCATATTGCCATTACTGGTTTTAATCTTTGCAGTGATTCTTCATCAATGCCGGACTGGTAAAAGGCAAGCTCACCGGCTCCCTTAAGGCCTGCTTCGATACCTCTTGCCGTTTCATTGCCGGCCCTGGAATTAAAAGGGTCAAAACAGGCAAAACCTATAAACCGGTCAGGATATTTAAGGACCGACTCAATTATATAGTCGTTATGCATTCTGAAAAATTCGTCGTTTTTCCACGGAAAACCGAAAATGACTGATTTGTCTATCCGGCTTTCATCCATGACATCTATCAATGTTTCCGCGTTGACCAGTTTTGATTTGGGAGAGTCGTATAAAATTTTAAAAGCAGGTTCTTTTGG
>JAHJQU010000094.1 GCA_018819005.1 Pseudomonadota bacterium
AGATGTCGTCATATGGGTGCTTTCCATGAGCTATCATTTTGTTGTGACCATTCTCCTTTTCTTAAGAAGGGCTTCGACCATTATTCTTTGCGGAAATGATTTTCCTGAATCGTTTATTGAGAATATAAAAAAAAGGGGGGGAACATTCACATACGCATCTCCCTTTCATTATCATCTGCTTTCCAATTCAGGCGATATTCCGTCGGATCTTTTCTCCGGTGTCCGAATTGCAATTTCTACGGCGATGAAATTGCCGCAGTCAACGGCCGGTGAATTTTACGACAAGTTCGGACTCGAGCTTTCCGAAGCTTACGGGATAATTGAAGTCGGGCTTCCGTTCATCAATCTTTCGGAAAATCCGTCAAAAAGAGGCTCGGCAGGCAAAGTTCTGCCCGATTATGCCATCAAAATAGAGAATATGGACAAAGAAGGAGAAGGAGTCGGCGAGCTTTTTATAAAAGGGAAAGGGTTGTTTGACGCCTATTTTTCTCCATGGAAGAACAGGAAGAGCGTTTTATCCGACGGCTGGTTTAACACAGGAGACCTCGGCAGGATTGATGACGACGGTTTTCTGTATATTATCGGCAGGGATAAAAACGTAATTAATTTTGCCGGCATGAAAATATTTCCGGAAGACGTGGAATCCGTTTTGAACCGGCACCCGGTCGTCAAAGAATCTCTCGTTTATGGTCTCCCCCATCCGCGATACGGTGAACTGCCTTGTGCGAAGGTTGTTTTTAAAGAAGGAACAAGTCCTGATTTTGACACGGATGAAATCCGCAGGTTTTGCTACCCTCTTCTTGCATCATACAAGGTTCCTAAGGAAATTAATCCTGTAAAAACGCTTGAAAAAACGGCAAGTGGAAAAATCAAAAGATGGTAAAAGGAATAAATCGGACGTCTGAAAAACATAAAGCTGCCTCATCGGTTTAGATAAATTTTTGTGTCACTATCAACCATATTTTGTGGGCAAAACCCTCTTGACACACAAAATCCTTCTTCATATACTCCCACCGTGAAAAAACAATGACTTATCAAACAAAAGAATGGATCAGTAATAGCGTTTATGGATAAAGCGGAAAAGAACAGAACCTATTAATTGCCGGAAATAAATAGCATGCAGGATGACGGATTACCTTCCGAATGCGACGTTATAGTCATAGGAGCAGGCATAGCAGGCCTGACGGCCGCGGCCCTTCTCGCGAGATCGGGTCTTAAGGTCGTGCTGCTGGAGAAGCAGTCAAGACCCGGCGGGTATTTCATGGGGTTTAAAAGAAAGGGGTTTGTTTTTGACAGCTCCATTCAATGGATTAACGGGTTCAATGATAGCGGATTCGCTGGCAGAATCTTTGGATACATAGGGCCGGATTTTCCAAAATGCAAAATATCTGACCGTATCCGCAGATACAAGGGTGAATCCTTCGACTATCTTCTTACCGGTGATCCTTATATGCTCCGCGACCGGCTTATAAAAGACTATCCAGGCGAGACCGACGGCATAAATAGGTTTTTTGAAGACTGCAAAAAAATAGGCGTCCACTTCGATAAAGTAAACAGATGCCTGCGCGCAAAAGAAACCATGCCGGCCGCTGAAAGATTGACTTTCGGAATCAAAATGCTCTTGTGGGTTATTCCGGTATGGAAATATTTATGGATTTCGGCTGAAAAGGGGCTGAATAAGTATTTCAAGAATAATGAGATAAAAAAATTATTCTGTGGTGAAGAAAAGTTCATGTCCGTAATTATGCCGATAAGCTGGGTTTTTGTTAAAGACTTTCTCTTTCCGCCGGAAGGCGGAGCTGAGAGTTTTATAAAATGGCTGTGCGGGATAATTCAAAGTTCTTCTTCGCAGATATTTTTAAACCACAGCGTTAAAGAGGTGCTGGTGAAAAATAAAACGGCCGCCGGAGTATCTCTTTCCGACGGCAGGGTTATTCATTCAAAATACGTAATTGCGGCCTGCGATGTTGAAACTCTCTATGAGAAGATGCTTCCTGAAGGCGCGGTGCCGGTCAAACTGATACGCCGTTTGAGAGAAGCCGATCTGTATTGTTCAAGCTTAACGGTATTTATAGGTCTTGATTGCGATGCATCTGATCTTGGATTACATGGAGAATTGATATACCTGACCGTCGATGATATCCCGAGGAAAGATCATACGGGAGGAGATCCTTATAAAAGTTCTCTTGTTGTTCATGCTCCTTCGGCAAGAGATAAGTCGCTCGCCCCCGATGGAAAATCGACATTGATTTTACATTGTTCAGCTTGCATCGATTATGGAGATTTCTGGAAGACGGATAAAAACCGTGAGCGTGGAAAAGCATACAGGGAATTCAAGCAACAATATGCTGATATCCTGATCGAAAGAGCTGAAAAGGGACTCGGAATAAACATTAAAAAACATATTGAAGTGCTTGAAATTGCGACTCCGGTCACATACTGGCGTTATACCGGAAACCGCAATGGCAGCACTATGGGAGCGAGCCCGACGGACAAAAATATTAAAAACCGACTCGCTCATTACAAAACACCGGTAAAAAATTTATTTCTTGGAGGGCACTGGGCCGAATACGGAGGAGGTATGCCGATGGCAGTGAAAGCGGCTTCAAACGCGAGCCTGATGATTCTGGAAAAATCAAACAAGGAAGAATTCAAAAAACTGCGGGATGTCATGGATTTCAAATAAAATAATTGTACGCCAAAACCACTGAGTGACAGTGAATGAGTGCGCAGTTTCAGTTCAATAAGGAGATACTTATGGAAAATCTGACGGAGGGATATCCGGTAGTCATCGAGATTCCCGTCGCATGGGGAGAGATGGACGCCTTTCAGCACGTAAATAATATCGTTTATTTCAGGTATTTTGAAAGTGCTAGAATCGCTTATTTTGAAAAGCTGAACCTTCTTGATCTGATGAACAGAACCGGCACAGGGGCGATTCTTGCCTCCACCTCATGCAAATTCAGGATCCCTTTGAAATATCCCGATAAAGTCCTTGCCGGTGTGAAGATAACGAGCATCGAGGAAGACCGGTTTATCATGAATTATATTGTTGTAAGCACCAAACATAAAAAGATAGCCGCAGAGGGTAATGGCGTTATAGTGGCCTTCAATTACAGGGAGAACAGGAAGACCTTAATACCTGAAGAACTGCGGCAGCTCATCCAGGATATTGAACACATCGCAAAGAACAAATAACCGGCAGAGTTCTTCCTTCATACAAAACGTTTCATTTCTTCCAGATATTCCGGATAACGGGACAGGTAAAAAGAAAGCGCATGCGCAAAATCGGGTCCGAGGACACCGTTTATGAACATCTGGCTTATTTCCTTTTGACGCAGAAGAGTAAACTGGGAGGTGACCCAGATATGGCGCTCTTCTTCTGATATTGAATTCATGAGATGATTGATAGCGCTCCGGGCGCGCGGCTGATACATCCAGAAGTACAGCGCGTCAAGAGCGTGAATACAGATAATCTTTTCCATATCCTGAGCCTCGACATTGGCTTTATCCCGAAATTTCTGGGGGAGCCCAAGCAGTTCAAGCGTGCTGGTCTCCGGAAACAGGAGCTCTATTTGTGCATAGATATCCATCAGGTCAGACAGCTTTTTCCGGTATTCCCGGAACCTGGCCCGGATATTTAAGTACCGGTCAGCCGTACCTTCTATGATCCCGGCCACTATGTCTGAGGCTGTTTTGGAAATAATTGCGGCCCACTTCTGAAGCACGTTGACCGCAGCCTCTACTCCGTAAGCGGTCAATATCGATCCGGAAGCATAATTAAGCAATATAGCGATTGGAATGGACAGAATAGCGCGGAAAAAGTTTCCGACAATTGCTCCTTTCTGCAAACCGCGGAATGCATTGTGACTTGAGAGATATATTCCGTTGGCCAGTGCCATACCAGAAAATAAGAGAACCGGTTGAGTGGCAGTTGTAATATCAAGCATCCGGTCCAGGATGACCGTTTTTACAAGATAATCGAGCAACGGAACCGAAAATCCTGTATAAAGCAACGAATCGGCGGTTCGGTCCCAGTTTACATAGGCATCCCACCTGAGCAGGGGAGATCGGCGAAAGCCGCCACCGCCCAGAACCGACTGAAGAACATTGCGGACACCCGTGATACCAAACCAGATAAAAGCGCCGAAATAAGCCAGTACCCACCAGTCCTTGGTAAGAGCAAATGTGGCGAATGCCGGCACGAACCCGATAAAAACCTTTAACAGGTTTTTTAAGTGGGAATTTACATAAGTCCAGGGAATGCCCTTCTTTTCGTGGATGGAAACAGGAGGTTTCAGATACAGATCATTGGTAATGACATTCTCTGTTCCGCCAAGTGTTATGACATTTCCTTTTTGAGTCATGCGGGCGGCATTTTCCAGCACTTCCCAATCTTCCTTTTGAGTATAACCCATCCAGCGGATTAAGGGCAGAGATTCAGCAATATCATGAAAAGTTTTGCTTACATTATCGCGGGCAAGGAATGTATGACGCTTACGGACGTAAAGATATATGGGAATAATATCCCTGCCGGCACCGACATCTTTCTTGATCTGATTACGTGCTCTTCGCGGGAGGGTTTCAATAACCGCAAGACCCATGCCGTGCGATCGGCTGGATCGTCCGGTAGAGTCACTTCCAAGTCGTGCTTTGAGCGGCCTGCTCTTGTACATGATCTGAAGATGGATTATATCGTGAAGGATGACAGTCAATTTATCGATCTGTTTTTTCTTTTCAGGAAGATTCCTTGACTCCACTTTCTGTATGATCTCAAGAATCAATCTCTTCAGCGCTATCGGGCTCTGTTCGTTGATGGCTTCCTGAAGCTGGCTGATGGCTTGAATATGGTCAGTTATGCCGGCAGCCCAATCCTTCAGATTAAAGAGTTCCAGTCTTGAGATCCTGCCGTCGCAGTCGTAAAGCAACTCCAGCACTTCTTCCACTTCAACATTAGACAGATTCAGTGTGCTCCGGTATCCTGATTGCAGAGCGGCCAGACGGTCGAGAAGCTCTGCCGGAGAAAGTTTCAGCAATTCCGGAACATCGGGGTCATCGGATGGCTCTGAAGGATTTGGAATATCGGGATTGCTCGAAGGCCTGAGGTAGCCGGCAACCAGAACTTCCAGATCAAGGCGATTCATTTCGTCGAACCACTTTTCAATCCGAACCTGTTCGTCATTACCGGCTGTGCAATAGGCTGACCGGAGCTGTTCAGCCTTCTTCTGCAGGGCATTCAGAATATTCTGATGAATAAATTTGCCCAGATGGAACGTCGACTTCTGACCGATGCCGACAAAAGCGAGGAACTCATTTTCATCCACAGGTACCGGATCGATTTCGTATATACGCCTGAAATCTGATAAATGTCTGTGATTGAAGGCTCTGAGCAGTTCCATCACGTAAGCCTGCTGGTAAGCGGAAACCTTCCTCCCTTCATCCATGAGCCTGACAACCGCCGGCTC
>JAHJQU010000095.1 GCA_018819005.1 Pseudomonadota bacterium
CGTCCGCTATGCTCACCGTCGATTGAGTTATATTCAGATATTTTCGACTATCCTCTTTTAACGCCGCTACCAACTTATATAGTGATGTATGTGCTCTATACTTTTCCTTGCGTAACCTGCGTCTGGCGGAATTTCTGTATTAGCGGTTTGACATAAACTGATTTATCTTTTATTAAGAGCAATAATAAAATCCCACACGGAGAAAAAATATGATCAAATCAAAAAAGATAACGCCCGGATATAAGATTGAAGACCCTGATACAGTCAAGAGCACTGTTTTAGAACCAATGGATTATAAATACAGGCAGAAAAGGGATATCGATATTGAAATCGAACAACCTGAATTTACGTCCGTCTGCCCCATGACCGGTCTTCCCGATTTTGGGTGCATAATTATCAGTTACACCCCGGATAAAAAAATAATCGAACTCAAGTCATTGAAATATTATCTGCTTCAGTACAGGAATGTCGGTATTTTTTATGAGCATGTAGTAAACCGCATACTGGATGATCTTTCAGCGGTATTAAAACCGAAACGCATGGAGATCACAGGCGAATTTACCGCAAGAGGTGGATTAACAACACGGGTGACAGCAGCATTCGGAGAAGACAGATGATTTCAGACAAGCGGATTTGTGGCGTTAATACGGCAGTTTTTCTTATAATTTTTTCTCTGTTCTTCCTGGCAGCAGGCTGCTCGCTTTTTTCGGCGGGAACCAAATCAAATGGAACCGATATATTAAAACCTTCCGGAAGTAACCTTATAAAAAGAATCGCCCTGACAAAGTTCGAAAACAACTCCTTTATCGGACAGGATGAATTTGAGGCGATATTTCAAAACAACCTTTTTGCGAAATTTGAAAAAGCCTGCCCCGGTATCTCACTAATAAAACCGGAAGAGACCGGAAACAACTTCCTGTCGGGAAAACTTCCGAAAACCGCTTCAGGCCGGATAGACAGTTTTAAAATCACCGAAGCTGGAAGAGAGGCTGGCATAAATGCAATAATAACCGGTTCTCTGATCGATATTGCCGGAGTAGAAGAAATACGGAGCTTTTTATGGTTTGAAAGGTCTAAATCTTTTGCCCGGATTGATATGATAATAAATATTTACGATGTTGCAACCGGAACCAAAATCTATGAAGAAAGTATAAAACAGCACATTGAAATAGCGGAACATGAATATGATGCTCTCATGGGTAAAACTCCGAAATGCGTAATGGAATTTAAAGATACGATAACGGACGCTCTTTTCCTGATTGGAAAATCGGTTTGCAAGGAGATAAAAAAACAGCCCTGGCATGGATTTGTCATTTCAGTTCAGGAAAGCGGGATAACAATATCATCAGGGGAAAATGCAGGACTTAAAACCGGCATGGTTTTTGACGCTTACGATGCCGGGAAAATTATTTCCGGAGCCGGCGGGCAGAAATTTTTCATGCCTGGGCAAAAAACCGGAACAGTCAAAATAGTAAATGTTTTCAGGAACAAGGCCGAAGCGGTCGTTTTGACCGGAGACAACATTAAAGCCGGAAGCGTTTTAAAGATAAAGTAATAAAACATACCTGATCGTGAGACCTTTTCATAAATTTTGACAGGATTTATAGGATTAACAGGACTTTTTTCGAAGTCATCACATTTTTGACGGCAAAGCAAAAAGCTCAATATGCAAGGCACGCGAATCTTGAGGAATGAAGCGTACTTACTTGTACGCTGCAATGACGAAAGATGAAGTGCAACACAGCAGAATGCTTTTTACGAAGCCGTCACAATCTGACCTTATATATATTGATAGGCTCGCTGATTCCTTTTATGGAAACCGGGGTAAGGGCCTCTGCTTCCATATTATTTGAAATCCTCGAATAAGTTGATTCACTTATAAGTATTTCCCCTTCTTTCGCAAGCCTCTGCAGCCTTGATGCGATATTTACAGCCATTCCTACTGAAGTAAATTCTTTCTTTCTCAGAGAACCAAGGATGCCCGAAAAAACTTTTCCTGTAGCAATACCGATGCCTATTTTTAACTTAAAACCATTTTTCCCGCCAAGCATTTCATCAATCTGTGCGGCCTTCTTCTGCATTTCCATTGCCGCTTTCACCGCCCTGACCGAGTCATCAGGAAAAGGAACGGGAGATCCGAAAACAACCATGATGGCGTCTCCGATATGCTTGTCAACCGTTCCGTTGAAACCGAAAGCTATTTCCCCCATTGGAGAAAAATAATAATTATTCAGAAAATCGACGATTTCTTCAGGCGGAATGTTCTGGGACATTTTTGTAAACCCCCGGATATCGGAAAATAAGATTGAAACCTCATGGAAAGTGGGTTTAAGAAATCCGGTTGAATTTTCAATCTCCCTGTAAATCTGCTGGGGAACAAACTGCCGCAGACGCTTCCGAACGTTTATCTCCCGTATCTTTGCTCTCAGCTCAAAATTGTCGAACGGTTTGGTGAGAAAACCGTCTATGCCTTCGTTAGTTGCAAGAATTGCGGCTTCCATTGTGGCATATCCAGTAAGAATAATTCTTGTTATTTCAGGATTAATCAAGCCTATGGCAGAAAGGGTATCAAGGCCGTTTAACCCTTGCATCCTGTAATCTGATATGACTGTTGATACAAGATCAGCGTTATTTTTTACAAACTCTATCCCCTCTTCGCCATTTTCAGAAGTATATAATTCATAAGGCTCTTTTTTCAAAGCTCTGACCACGGAACGGCGAACACCCTCCTCGTCATCTATAAAAAGCAGTCCGTTCATATTGCCTCCTCAATGCCTTTTCCAGTATGAGACCTGCATAACACCCCCTTTAGCCCGATTTATTTAAAGACTTGGTTTCTGGTCTCTGGTTTGTAGTTTCTGGTTGTTTCTTTTAACCAGAAACCAGTAACTATAAACCACGAACATAAGCCTTAATTATCGCCTTACTTGTACTTGAGCAAAATTGGATGTTCTCGGTATCAGGGACAGCCGGTTCTATCCTGTTACAGACAAAGTCCAGATATAAACCTATGAGCTCTTGTGCTTCATGTTCAGATGATATTTGCTTGATTGATTCGCGGAATCTGCTGCTTGATGCAAGCCCTTTTACGAACCAGCCAAGCCGGCTGCGCATCATAAAGCATGCCTGCTTTTCCCCAAGATACTCCACGGTAACTTTAAGATATTCTCTCATGGCTTCAAACCTACGGACAATACTCACAGGCTGAACAGGTTTTCCTTCCAGAATAGCTTTTACCTGTGAAAATATCCAGGGATTACCTATGGCTGATCTTCCAATCATCACTGCGTTGCACCCTGTTTGACTTATCATATCAACAGCATCTTCAGC